>SKTA01000205.1 GCA_007122745.1 Bacteroidales bacterium | reverse complement strand
AGGGACAGCGCTTGAGCTGTCCAAAATGTAAAGTAAAATGCGCACTAAAAACATAGTTATTAACCCCGAAAAGTGTAAACAAAAATCAGGACGGGTCATTAAGAATATTAACAGATGAAGGAGAGCACATCGAAAGAAAAGGTATTGAAAAACATCAGGGATGCTCTGGTAGACCGGATGCCTGCACCTTTTATTGATGTCGATGTGGAAAGCAATCTTTATAACACCACAGGAGAAGACTTTTTGGAGGAGTCCTTCGCAAAAGCATTTATTCAGGCCAATGGCAAGTTTGTTTTTTGTCCCGAAGTGAAAGAGCTTGCCGAAAGCCTTCAGATCCTGATCAATGAGGCAGGTCTGAAAAAGATATACTGCATAGAGGATTATCTGGTAGCATTACTTGACTCAATGGGCGCAGAGTTGGAACAGAATCCTGAAAATGTTTTTTCCTGCCACGCTTCAGTTACCGGATGTGAGGTGTTGATCGCCAGACACGGAACAATTGTTTGCAGCAGCAACAACGCCGGCAGAAAAGGGATCGTTGCTTCACCCATTCATATCGTTGTTGCCACAAGCCATCAATTGGTGGAGAGCATTGCTGATGCGATGCAGTATATCAATGAAAAATATGGGAAAGAGAAACCCTCACTGATCAGCTTCCTGACAGGTCCGAGCCGAACGGCAGATATTGAAAAGACCTTGGTGTACGGTGCACATGGTCCGAAAGAGGTCTATCTTTTTTTACTTGATATGAATGCAACTGAAAGCTGATCATTATGGAAGAAAACTGGCAAAAAGTATATAGCTCATCTTTTGAACATAAAATTGAAATAACACAGGCTGTCCTGGAGGATGAAGGGATCAAAAGCGTTATCATCAATAAAAAAGACTCCTTCTATCTTTTTGGAGAACTGGAACTTTATGTGCATGCGGATCATGTAATAAAGGCAAGACAGATCATAAAAAAAGAATCGTTGTGAGCAATTTGGCTACAAGGACTTTAACAGGTATTATTTTGGTTGTGATGGTGATTGCCGCCATCATCACTGACCAGCATCTTTTTGCCTTTTTATTTCTGATCTTTACCATTATCGGACTCTTGGAATTTTACTCTATGGTGGAAAGAGCCGGTGTGTTTCCAAATAAATCGGGAGGTATCCTGGCAGGTATTGTTTTGTTTGCTACCAATGCGCTTATTGCAGTCGACATTCTTGCGCTCGAACATCTGCTGATCA
Source organism: Bacteroidales bacterium (assembly GCA_007122745.1). Lineage (GTDB taxonomy): Bacteria > Bacteroidota > Bacteroidia > Bacteroidales > UBA7960 > PUPG01. Next base: position 6,055 of record SKTA01000205.1, on the reverse strand, counting down.
ATTTTGTGTTTATATTTCTGATTTTTTTGTTCGAATTGTACAGGAACAACCCAAATCCTTTTACCAACATTGCATTTACTTTTTTCGGACTGGTTTACGTAGCTGTTCCCTTTTCACTTCTGAATTACTTTCCCAATCCTGCATTTTTGCCCGGAGTTTATCATTCAAGCCTGTTGTTGGGTTTTTTCTTTTTGATATGGATCAATGATACCGGGGCGTTTGTGGTGGGAACGGCATTCGGAAAACACCGCCTTTTTGAACGGGTGTCTCCGAATAAAACATGGGAGGGCGCGATCGGAGGCGCTTTGCTCACCTTTTTGTGTGCCTATGTCATCTCTTTGTACTACACCCAGATCTATCTGCACAACTGGATGGCAATCTCCCTGATCATCGTAGTTTTCGGAACTTATGGCGACCTGTTTGAGTCGATGTTTAAAAGAAGCATCAATGCGAAAGACAGCGGTACCATTCTTCCCGGCCATGGTGGAGTGCTTGATCGGTTTGACAGCGTATTCATCGCTGCCCCTTTTGTGTTTGTTTATCTGTTGATGACTTATTAATATCTGACGTGATATGAAATTCCATAAAGAGGGCCATATTATTGTTTTTATTGCCACCGTGATTTTGGTGATAACCTATGCATTTGCCTTAACCCTTAGTCAATGGTGGGCATACCTTGTTTTTCTGATTTTTTTGGTGATCTTTTTGGGGATTCTATATTTCTTCCGTGTACCGAAACGTAAATATATTGCCGATGACCAGGCTTTGTTTAGTCCGGCTGATGGCAAAGTAATACGGGTTGAAGAAACAATAGAGGATGAGTATTTTGACAAACCCATGCAGCATCTTTCCATCTTTATGTCTCCACTTGACGTACACCTGAACCGCTATCCTGCAAGTGGAAAGATCATTTATTATCGTTACCATCCGGGCAAATATTTCGTTGCCTGGCATCCGAAGTCCAGTAAGCTGAACGAAAGGACTTCCATTGTTTTTGAGACCAAAACCGGTATTCAATTCCTGGTTCGGCAAATTGCCGGTATGCTTGCCCGGCGCATTGTGTGCTATGCAAGTGAAGGGAAGGAAGTAAGGCAATGTGATGAACTGGGATTTATTAAATTTGGTTCCAGACTTGATCTGTTCTTCCCGCAGGAGTTGCAGGTTTTGGTTAAGCCGGGCGATTTAGTAAAGGGAGGTGTCTCAAAACTGGCTATGATCCGGAAGGAACCTGCCCCTGCTTCCTAAGCAAAGGATATTTGTCCTGTTTTTATTTCAATGAAACCATCAGATGATTATTTTTTACCGTTCGGCTTGATGTGCAAGCATCCTGTCTGATAAGGTTTTATATCATAAAAATTCTTATATTTGATGTCATAAAAACAGTCAAACATCCAAGAATTGAACTTGCAAGCCATTTTGCTGAAACATTGGGGATTTTCTTCCTTTCGACCATTGCAGGAGGACATAATCCGCTCTGTTATAGAGGGGAATGACACCCTGGCACTTCTCCCCACGGGAGGGGGAAAATCGCTGTGTTACCAGGTGCCCGGGATGGCAAAGGATGGGCTGTGTATCGTTGTTACGCCGTTGATTGCCCTGATGAAGGATCAGGTTCAGGCGCTGAAATCGAAAGGGATCAACGCTGTTGGGATCTATCATGGCCTGAGTAAGGTTGAGATCGATAACGCGATTGACAATTGCGTGTATGGCGATGTGAAATTTCTCTACCTGAGTCCGGAACGGCTGGTAACCGACATGATGCGCACCCGGATCCCAAAAATGAACGTCAGCCTGCTGGCCATAGATGAAGCGCATTGCATATCACAATGGGGATATGACTTTCGTCCACCCTACCAGCGTATCGCTGAGATCAGGGAGTTGATCCCTAACACACCCTTAATGGCTCTTACGGCCACAGCAACCAAACAGGTTGTTGTCGACATCCAGGAAAAGCTTCATTTCAAGGATCCGAATGTCTTTCAGAAAAGCTTTGAGCGAAAGAATCTTGCATATATGGTCTTCAGGGAAGAGGATAAGTTGAACAAGCTGCTGAAGATCTGTCTGAAACAAAGTGGTACCGGGGTTGTATATGTTCGAAACCGCAGGCGCACCCGTGAGATATCCGATTGGCTGCAACAGCAAAACGTGAGTGCCGACTTCTATCACGCCGGACTGACTGCACAGGAAAGGGATGCAAAGCAGGATGCATGGATGAAGGAGAGAACAAGGGTAATCGTCTCTACCAATGCCTTTGGCATGGGGATCGATAAACCCAATGTGCGTTTTGTGGTACATATGGACCTGCCCGACAGTCCGGAGGCCTATTTTCAGGAGGCAGGCCGCGGGGGTCGCGATGGCAACAAAGCTTTCGCCATATTGCTTTTCAATGATACCGACACAGATAGCCTGAAGCAGTTTCACGAACGCTCCTATCCTCCGCTTAAGGAAATTAAAAAGGTATATAACTGCCTTGGTAACTATTTTCAACTGGCCATTGGGAGTGGTAAGGATCAAAGTTTCCCTTTCGATGTTTTTGCTTTTGCCAAAAATTATGGCCTTGATCCCTTTTTGATCTATGCAGCCATCGGTTTTCTTGAAAAAGAGGGATACCTGGCAAGCTCAGATGCATTGGCCAACCCTTCCCGCCTCATGTTTATGGTTAACAATGAAGAATTGTACCGGTTTCAGGTGGCTAATCCACGTTTCAATCCGTTTACAAAAATGTTGTTGCGTTCGTTTACCGGACTTTTTACTGAGTTTACAAGAATCAGGGAAGATGATATTGCCCGCCGCACAGGGATGTCAAAAGAAGCGGTATACAAAACGCTTCAGGAACTTCATAAAATGAACATCCTGCATTATAAGGCCCAAAATAAGAGACCGGTTATTACCTTCCTTGAGGAACGGCTGGCTGCATCAGACCTTCGGGTATCAAAAGAGGTATACAGAGAACGCAAGCTTTTTGCCAGGAAAAGGATGGAGGCGATGATTGATTATGTGTCGTCAGAAACAAAATGCCGAAGCCTTTTTCTGTTGGCGTATTTTGGAGAGAAAGGAAAGAACCGTTGCGGGCAGTGTGATGTGTGCCTGGAACGAAACCGTGCCGGTGTGTCCACATACGAATTCAACAAGGTGCTGAAGTCAATCAAACCCGTGATCATCTCTGAAAAACATACCCTGGAGACACTCCTGAATGGCATGGACCTTATGCTTCCTGAAGAAAAAATCCTGAATGTTATTCGCTATCTGATCGATAACGAGAAAATTGCAGAGGATGAGGATGGGTTACTTCATTGGAAATAATATTTCGGTGCACAGGTCAAGCACACAGGTCAAGCCCTGTGTGTACAGAATTTATTAACAGGGTTTTCCTGTTTTGCGCGCTGCAAGAAATACAAAAGCCTCAGTGCACCGTGAATGTCCGAGTAGGACAGCTCAAGTGCTGTCTCTACAGGTTTATTGGTGGTTAAGCCTGCAGGCCGGCCAAGTCCGGCCTGCCCATACCTTACTTTTTTCTTCCGCATTTGATGGATCTGCGTTCAAAATCAAGGCATCTTCAATTGAAGAGACATGAGCAAGCAGGCCGCGAGCACAGCAGCAATCATATTGAAACAATCCACGCACGTGGTGCTGTGCGGTTCGGCCTGCGCGGATTGAAGATGCCGTAGGTTTTAGCAGATGCATCAGAAGCGGAGATCTTTCTTTTTGGTACTTTTTCTTTGGATGGTTGCCAAAGAAAAAGTACATCCAAAAAAGGTAGTTACAAATTTATCAACATGGTTTTTGCATATTATTAGATGAAAACTGCTTGATACATTCGGCACAATCACCGGAAAAATGATCGCATGCGGTACTTTTTCTTTTTGGTTTGATGAAAAAGTAATTGTAGATCTTGTAACCGGCCCAAACTGTTGCTGCCAGCAAGATGATTCCCGTTATGATCCATTGTGTAACCATAATGTCAATACAAATTCTCTAAACAAATAGACTTCCTGCCTGATATACAAGAAATGCAACGATCCAGGCAACTGCCGTTGTGTAAATCACCGTGAACATACCCCATTTCCAATGCCCCGACTCCCGGCTAATGGTCGCAATCACAGCAATGCAGGGGAAATAAAGCAATACAAACAGCATAAACGACAATGCCACAAGTGGTGTGAATACAGGTTCACCCTTTCGTGGTCCTGAGGTATACTCCTGGCTTTGGATTTTTTCGACGAGACTTTGACTGTGTGTCTGGACTGTTTCATCCACCTGGTATAACACGGCAAGGGTGCTTACAACAATCTCTTTGGCAGCCAGACCCGTTATGATGCTGATGGTCATCTTCCAGTCAAACCCAAGCGGTGCCATTACCGGTTGAATGGTTCTGCCCAGCATGCCTATGTAACTATTTTCCTGACGTTCAAGGTACAGGGTGGATTCCAGATTCAGGAGGGCAAGCTCCTTTTCCCGGCTCAGATTGGCCAGGGCAAGTGTGTCGCCTGCGCCCAGATCATTCTTCAGTTCTTTGTATTCAGCTTCAATTTGTGCTGTTTTCTCTTCAAGGGTGTCAGCATAATTTGAACCATTTGGGAAATAGCCCAGTGCCCAGATGATAATGGAAGCAACCAGAATGATCCCACTGATTTTCTTAAGATAGTGAACCGCCTTGCTCCACATGTGAAGGGTGATGGCCTTCATTGTGGGGATCCGGTAGGGGGGAAGCTCCATCACAAAGGGTGCCTCCTCTAAGCGAAACAGCGTTTTCTTGAATAATATGGCGGTGCCAATGGCAACCAGGATCCCTACGGCATAGATAATGAAGAGCATGGTACCGCGGTAACTCACAAAAAAGGCTGAAATGAACAAGACGTAGATGGGCAACCGGGCACTGCACGATATGAATGGATTGATCAGCATGGTCAGCATACGGTCGCTACGGTTCGACAAAGTACGGGTCGCCATGATAGCCGGAACGTTGCAGCCAAAGCCCATAAGCATGGGAATAAACGATTTACCATGCAGGCCGATTCTGTGCATCAGCTTATCCATGATGAAAACGGCCCGCGACATGTAACCGGTATCCTCCATCAGACTGATAAAGAAAAACAGAATCATGATGTTGGGAAGGAAAACGATCACACCACCCACGCCACTTACTACGCCGTTCACCAGTAAGTCCTTAAACGGCCCCGCCTGCATGGTGTTATTCAGATAACCGGCAAGGGAATCCACACCCCCTTCAATCCAATCCATCGGGTAAGCCCCGAGAAGAAAAGTGACCGAAAACATCACCCACATGAAAAACAGAAAGATCGGAAAACCAAAAAGCTTGTGCGTCAGAATGGTGTCAATTACCTCACTCATTTTCCGTTTTTCCGAATGCCCCGGTCGCATGGTCTCTTTTAAGGCACCCGATATAAAACCGTATTTCAGGTCTGTGATAACAGATTCTGCAGGTTCTCCAAACTCCTTTTCGATTTTTGCAGCTTCACGTTCCGACTCTTCAAGGATCTGTTGACTATTTTTGCAAAACTTTTTGATCGTTTTTTGGGCTTCTTTGTCACTTTCGAGAAGTTTGATTGACAAAAACCTGGATGAGATTATATCTGTAAGATGTTCATTGCCTTTAACTTTAATATGGTCCTGCACTTTGCTGATCGAATACTCAACAATGTTTCCATAGTTGATGTGGATATGTCGCTGCACCTCATCACGGTCTTCATAAACCTCAATAACCTTATCAAAAACCTCTTTAACCCCTTTCCCTTTTGAACTTACAGTGGGGATGATCGGGATACCGATCATCTTGCCAAGATTTTCATAATCAAGCACATCACCCTTTTCCTGCAGCTCATCATACATGTTCAGAACCATCACCACCCGGATGTCCATGTCAATCAGTTGGGTGGTCAGGTAAAGGTTGCGCTCCAGGTTGGAACCATCCACGATGTTGATCACCACGTCAGGAAGTTTCTCCGTGATGAAGTCGCGCACAAACACCTCTTCAGGGGTATAGGCAGAAATGGAATAGGTACCGGGAAGGTCGGTAATGTTGAAACGGTAGCCT
>SKTA01000117.1 GCA_007122745.1 Bacteroidales bacterium | reverse complement strand
GTTTCACTCTTTTCAACTATCTTTGCAATCCAATACAAAATCGTTGACAGATGACCAGAGATAACATAATCGGTTTATTGCTAATCGCTGCAGTCCTTATAGGATATAGTATTTGGATGGCTCCCTCAGAAGATGAGCGTCTCGAAGCACAACGACATCGCGACAGCATTGCAGAAGTACAACGTCAGGAACAGGCTGAAGCAGCTGCTTTGCGCGAAAGGCGGGCGGCAGAGCGGGATATTGAAGCTGATTTGCAGGAAGATGCCATTGATATTGAAACGCTGGACAGGGATGACCTTCAGGCCCAGCGCCGCAGGGAGCAGATGGGATTTTTCTCCGATGCAGCTGCCGGAGCAGAAAAAATTTATGTGCTGGAAAGTGATTTACTAAAATTAAGTGTCAGCACCCGCGGTGGCGTCCTCTATGCTGCCGGGCTTACCGACTACAAAACCTATGATCACCAGGATCTTATTCTCTTTTCAGGTGATGATCAGCATTTTACCTTTAACTTCTTCTCCGGCAACAGAAACATCTCAACGGAAGATATCTACTTTGTCCCTTATCTGAACAACAGGCCATACGAAGGAGGTGAGGTGATCACACAACAAGGTGATACACCACTGAGCTTCTCAATGCGGGCATACAGCGACTTTCACACGGCGGAACAGCCCAGTTATATTGAGTTTGCTTACAACATCAAACCCAACCAATATATGATTGACTTTGATGTCAATTTTGTTGGGACGCGTGATGCGGTGGCTTCAAACACCACCCTGATCAACCTCGACTGGCAAACAAACCTTCGCAGGTTTGAGAAAAACAGGCAAAATGAACAGAACAACACAACCGTTTATTACAAATTCACAAGCGATGATGTTTCAAGGATCCGGCCAACCAGGGATAGCGAAGAACGTCTGACCACCCGGGTGGAGTGGATCTCCTTCAAACAGCAATTTTTTTCATCAGCACTGATTTACCCTGACGGTTTCGCAAATGCCAACATCAGCAGTGTCACCCTCCCCGATGATGAAGAGGATTATCTGAAACAGATGTCAGCCTCCATCAATCTCGAATTTGACGGCAGAAGCAACCAAAACCGTTTTGCCATGCAGTGGTATCTGGGTCCCAACAGTTATCGCACACTGGCGTCATACGACCTGGACCTTGAACGTCAGATCCCCCTTGGCTGGGGCTTCTTCCTGATGTCGTGGATCAACCGCTTTGCAGTTATTCCGATTTTCAACTACCTCGACGGTTTTAACCTGAACTACGGCATCATCATATTGATCCTGACCTTATTACTGAAAATCGTTCTGCTGCCTATTGCCTACAAAACGTATGTTTCGCAGGCCAAAATGCGCGTATTGAAGCCCGACATTGAAGAGCTCGGCAAGAAGTTCCCGAAGAAAGAAGATGCAATGAAGAAGCAGCAGGCCACCATGGGGCTGTATAAAAAAGCCGGTGTCAACCCCATGTCAGGTTGCATCCCAATGCTCCTTCAGCTACCAATATTGCTGGCATTGTTCCGCTTTTTCCCCGCTTCCATTGAGCTCCGCCAGGAGGGTTTCCTATGGGCCGATGACCTGTCTTCATACGACTCAATTATGGATCTGCCATTCACAATCCCGTTTTATGGCGACCACGTGAGTCTGTTTACCCTATTAATGGCCGCCTCAATGGTTCTATACACCCATATGAACTCGCAAATGATGAGTTCAAGTACACAGATGCCCGGCATGAAAACAATGATGTATATGATGCCGGTGATGCTGCTCGGAATCTTCAACAGTTTTGCATCGGGTCTTAGCTATTATTACTTCCTGGCCAATGTAATCACTTTTGGACAAATGTTCATCTTCAAAAAAATGATCGATGAAGGTGCTTTGCGTGCCAAAATTGAAGAAAACAAGAAAAAACCGGTCAAGAAATCCAAATGGCAGAAAAGGATGGAAGAACTGTCCAAACAACAAGAAGCACAGAAAAAACGCAAGAAAAAAAAGCCGGTATAGTAAACCGCCGTTAAAGTTATGAAATAGTAATTTCAAACCGTTTTTGTAATGGAAGGTTTGCAAAACATAAGTCCGGTCGACGGACGCTACCGTAATATCACAGGCCCCTTACAAGATTATTTCTCCGAGGAGGCCCTGATCAGGTATCGGGTGTTTGTAGAAATTGAATACTTTATCGCCCTCTGCCATATTCCGCTTCCACAGCTGGAATCGATAATTGATGAGGAGATCAACCTGGTCCGGGAAATCGCCACCTCCTTTTCAGGCAGTGACGCCATTGAGGTCAAAAAAATTGAGCAAATCACCAATCACGACATCAAAGCGGTTGAGTATTTTATCAAAAAACGCTTTGAAACCATTGGTTTGGAAAGATACAAAGAATTCATCCATTTCGGGCTCACCTCCCAGGATATCAACAACACGGCACTTCCCCTTTCATTGCAGCATGGGATGGAAGAGGTGATATTACCGGCTTTGAAAGATATCAGCGAAAAGCTGCAGGAACTTGCCAAAAAATGGATCGGGATACCGATGCTTGCACACACACATGGCCAGCCTGCATCACCTACAACCTTGGGGAAGGAGCTCTTGGTTTTTTATGACCGTTTGCAAAATCAGCTCAACGATCTGTACAATCTCCCCTACCCCGCTAAGTTTGGCGGTGCAACCGGAAACCTTAATGCACACCATGTTGCCTTTCCTGAAACAGACTGGATCGGTTTCGCGGAAAAATTTGTATCAGGGCTGGGGCTCAAAAGATCAGCGGTTACCACACAAATTGATCATTATGACAGACTTTCTGCCATTTTTGACAACCTGAAAAGAATCTGCAGCATCATCATTGACCTGGACCGTGATTGTTGGACCTATATCTCCATCGATTATTTTAAACAAAAAATAAAAACGGGTGAAGTGGGCTCGTCTGCAATGCCGCACAAAGTAAACCCGATCGATTTTGAAAATGCCGAAGGCAATGCAGGCATTGCCGTTGCACTGTTTGAACATCTGGCTGCCAAATTACCGGTTAGCCGGCTTCAGAGAGACCTTACCGACTCCACCGTTTCAAGAAGCATCGGAATGGCGGTTGCACACATGCTGATTGCCGTTAAGAGCACACTCAGGGGGCTTAACAAGATCACAATCAATACAGCCAGACTGGAACAGGATCTGGAAGACAATTATGCCGTGGTTGCCGAGGCAATACAGACCATTTTAAGAACACTCGGCCATCCGGAGCCCTATGAAGCACTGAAAGATCTTACCCGAAAAAGCAATAGGATCACAAAAAAAGAGGTTGATAACTTTATCGATGGTCTGAACATCGCCGAATCTGAAAAAATCAGGCTTAAAAAGATCAACCCGTTTAATTACACAGGAATAATCCCGGATATGGATGCAAAGCTATAAGAAAATCCTTCGTTACATATTCCCTTACTGGACAAGGATCACATTGAATATCGCGTTCAATTTTCTTTCTGTTGTATTTTCGCTGTTCAGCCTCACCATGGTGATTCCATTCCTCAGTATCCTCTTTCAAACCCAGAAAGAAACCTATGAGCTGATACCGCTGAGGCTTGATTTCGATGCGATAATCAACAATTTCTATTATTACCTTCATCTGCTCATCGAAAATCACGGTGAAATGGCCGCACTGATCTTTATCAGTGCCCTGGTGGTCGTAACAAGCTTGCTTAAAAACATCTTTAAGTACCTTGCTTTATACCATCTTGCTCCGGTAAGAAATGGCGTTGTAAAAGATATTCGCAACGATGTTTACAAAAAAACCCTTGACCTTCCCTTATCATACTTTTCGCAGGGAAGAAAAGGTGACCTGATCAGCAGGATGACCAATGATGTGTACCAGATTGAGATCAGTATCATCAGCTCCATGGCGATGGTTTTTCGCGATCCGATAACCATTCTGGTATACATTGGCTGGTTGCTGATAATGAGTCCGCCACTAACCCTGTTTGTATTAATTTTACTTCCTATTGCCGGTTTCGTTATTGGGCGCATCGCCCGTTCCCTGAAACCAACTGCCCTTAAAAGCCAAAGCAAACTGGGAGTCATTCTTTCAGTGATGGAGGAGACATTATCCGGGTTAAGGGTGATCAAGGCATTTAATGCTGAGGAAAAAATGCGGGACCGTTTCCTGAGTCTGAACAATTTTTACACCAGGATCATGAATAAGCTTTACAGGCGACAGGATCTTGCTTCCCCGGTGAGTGAATTCCTTGGAACAACGGTATTCATTATCATCATGTTCTTTGGGGGAACCATGGTATTGTCGGGAGGTCCTGGTCTTTCACCGGAGATTTTTATCGGATATCTCGCCGTATTCTCACAGATCATACAACCTTCAAAGAATTTTTCAAAGGCCTGGTATAACATTCAGAAAGGGATGGCTTCGGCCGAAAGGATTGATAATGTACTAACCGCCGATGTGTCTATTCAGGATGCGGAAGGTGCAGTTGCTAAAAATGGGTTTTCTTCCGATATCTGTTTTCATGATGTTTCATTCCGTTATGAAGAGATACCTGTACTCAAAAACATCAACCTCAAAATAAACAAGGGACAAAAAATTGCTTTGGTTGGCCAATCGGGTGCCGGTAAGTCAACCCTTGTTGACCTGATCCCACGCTTTTACGACATTGACGATGGCCAGATCACAATTGACGGCATGCCTTTAAAGAAAATCAAAATTAAGGATATTCGTGCTTTGATAGGCAATGTAAATCAGGAACCGATATTGTTTAATGACACGTTTTACAACAACATCGCCTTTGGTGCATCCGATGCAACTGAAGATGAGGTGGTTCGGGCAGCAAAGATCGCGAATGCGCACGAGTTCATCTCTAAGACGCCTCTCGGATACTTTACAAACATTGGGGATCAGGGCAATAAGCTTTCGGGAGGGCAGCGACAGCGAATCAGCATCGCCAGGGCGATTCTTAAAAATCCACCGATACTGATACTCGACGAAGCAACCTCCTCGCTGGACACCGAATCGGAAAAGCTTGTTCAGGAAGCATTGATGAACGTGATGCAAAACCGTACCTCCATCGTGATTGCCCACAGGCTTTCAACCATCATTAACGCCGATTTGATATGTGTAATGCACGAAGGCAAGATTGTAGAAACTGGCACACACAGTGAGCTGCTGAATAAAAACGGTATCTACAAGAAGTTGCATGGCTTACAAATGTTTTCCTGATCTTCAAAAAACGAGACCGCGAATTATTCGTATCTTTGCGTAAATTTTTTTATTAATTATTACATTATAAAAAATGCGTTATCTCTTTTTTCTTTCCTTTTTTATTGTTTCAAACCTTTTTATCAGCAATCACATACAGGCTCAGGATCCGCTTCCAAAATGGATGACGGAGGAAGAGAAGGCCATCTATCCTGATTATCTTGAAAACCTTGTGCTCTCCAAATCAGCCAAAGCGCCAGACACCCCTCCCCGCACACCCGGAGAATATGAAGAAGCAATGGGTGTAATTGTAACCTGGGCTGCTTACAGCCACGAATTAAGAGAGATTGTTCGTTACGCCTCGGATGCTGTAATGGTATACATCATTACCGATAATGTTAGCGGGGTTCAAAACTTTCTCATTAACGGAGGTGTTTCACTCGACAACATCAGTTTTGTGCAGGCGCCCTTTAACTCCGTCTGGGTAAGGGATTATGGTCCGCAAAGTGTTTATCTGGCAGATGGGGATGAACTGGCGTTTATTGACTGGACTTACAACCGACCCCGCCCTCAAGACAACCAGATTCCCGATTTCATGGCGGGATTCCTTGGTTTGCCAATTTATGACATGGCATATCAGACAACACCGGTTACGGCCACCGGTGGCAACTTCATGGCCGACGGACACGGTACCGGTTTTTCATCAAAACTGATCCTTTCAGAGAATTCAAGCTTAACAGAAGCACAAATTGACCAGGTCTTTTATGAATACAAAGGGATTGAGACCTATATTAAAATGGATGAACTCCCCTACGACAACATCTCACACCTCGACATGCACATGAAGCTGCTGGATGATGAAACCCTTCTTGTGGGAGAATTTCCCGAAGGTATATCAGACGGACCATTCATTGAGGCCAATTTGAACTACCTCCTAAACAATTACAATACCCCCTATGGCCGTCCGTACAATGTGGTCAGGATACCAATGGCTCCCAGCCCAACCGGTAATTATCCACCCAATGCCCCTTACAGGACCTATACGAATTCTGTGATATTGAACAATGTGGTTCTGGTTCCCACATATGGATCTTTTCTTGACAGTGAAGCCCTTTCTGTCTATGAAGATGCAATGCCAGGCTATGAGATCGTAGGTATCGACATGAACAATGTGATCCCCGCAAGTGGTGCCATACATTGTGTTACAAGGGAAATTGCCGCAACCGATCCCGTTTTTATTGCCCATGCCGCCGTCAGACCTGAGGATGTGGCCATGGGAAGACAGAAAATCAGTGCCCATATCACGAATACATCAGGCATTGACCACGCAAAAGTGTTCTGGACCATCGATCCCGATGCCGGATTCAATAGTCTGGACATGGTGCATGAAAATGACACCTTTTTTGCCCATATTCCTGTACAATCCTGCGAAACAGAGGTTTTTTACTATATCAGTGCCACCAACAATAACGGAAAAACCATCAACAGACCATTTGTTGCACCCTCAGGTTATTACACCTACACTGCCCAGGGAGGTGTCTCAGATTTTCATGCAGACCAAACTTCAGTAATGGTGGGGGAAACCGTAACCTTTAACCTGGAGTATTGCAATGAACCTGGCGAAGTAACGTGGAGCTTTGGTGAGGATGCAGAGCCTGTGGAAGCAACCGGAACCGGCCCGCACGAGGTGCAATACAGCAGTTTTGGAGGGAAAGATATTATGGTAAGCTTTGATGGGGGATCCTTATTCAAGGAAAATTTCATTTTGGTCAACGAAGCGGGTTCTTACCTTTTAATCATCGAAACGGAGGGGGGTGGCACAACGGATCCGGAACCGGATTCTTATCTGTATGATTACAACGCTGAAGTTATGGTAACAGCAATTGATTCAGACAGCTGGACGCACGCATACTGGCTCGTAAATGGTGAAGAAAACCACGCTACATCAACCATCGTGCTGAATCTGGAAGAGAATACCATCCTTACAGCAGTATTTGATGACATAAGCAGTATTCAGGAAGTCCAACAGTCAATCCGTTACCAGGTATATCCCAACCCGGTCCGTGATGTGTTTTCTGTATCAATTGAACCACAGCCAAATGGTATTGAGTTAATGATCATAGATATGCACGGCAGGCAAATTGAACACAGAAACATTCCGGCTTCCGGATCTGAAATACTGGAAACCTTTGATACAACAAACC
>SKTA01000010.1 GCA_007122745.1 Bacteroidales bacterium | reverse complement strand
TAACTCATTTAATCCATTTGACTTTAAGCGTTCAGCCGGTGTTGGCCTGCGCATTTTTCTACCCATGTTTGGCCTTATGGGTATCGATTACGGATACGGCTTTGATGACATCCCCGGTCGCCCGGGCTCTGGCGGTGGCCAGTTTCACTTTTCTATCGGACAAACCATTGATTAACATTTATCGTAATAAGGAGGAATCAATATGAAAAAACAATTTTTTCTTTTTATACTCACAGCCACGTTTGCATTGAGCGCCTTTGGCCAGAGATTTGCATACATTGACACAGAATACATCCTCGACAACATTCCAGAATACCAGGCGGCTGAAAGGGAGGTTGAAGAGCTTTCCATCGAGTGGCAAAGGGATATTGAGAACAATTTTGCACAGGTGGAGCGTATGTACAGGGAGTACCAGGCAGAAGCCCCTTTGCTGCCAGAGGACATGAGGCGGCAACGTGAGGAGGAGATCATCAAACTGGAACGGGAAGCCAAACAGTTACAAATGGACAAATTCGGCCGCGAAGGTGAGTTGTTTGCAAAAAGGCAGGAGTTGATCCAACCTATCCAGGACAGGATTTATGAGGCAGTGGAACAAATTGCAAACAGGGGAAATTACGCGGTTATTTTTGATAAGTCAGGAGGTACTTCCATGATCTTCAGTGATGTACGCTACGACCTCAGCGACGACGTGCTGCAAAGACTGGGTTACCGGAACTGACAACGTTACTTCCCCAACAAACGCTTGATCTCATTCAGCTTCATCAAAGCTTCAACAGGGGTCAGCGTATCTATGTCTGTGTTAAGGATGTCCTCCTTGATCTGTTGAAGCAAGGGGTCGTCAAGCTGGAAAAAACTCAGCTGAAAATCGTTTTCTTTCTTTTTACCCTTTCCTGAGCGCTCCTTGCCCACCAGCTCATCATGGCCGTGTGTTTTCTCCAGCTGAACAAGCAGGTCATTGGCACGGTCAATTACAGATGCGGGCATGCCTGCCATCCGGGCTACATGGATACCAAACGAGTGTGCACTCCCTCCGGGGACAAGCTTTCGTAGAAAGATCACATTGTTGCGCACCTCTTTTATGGAAACATTGAAATTTTTTATCCGTGGAAACGATTCCGCCATCTCGTTCAACTCATGGTAATGGGTGGCAAAAAGGGTTTTTGCCCTGAACAGCGGATGCTGATGTAAAAATTCAGCAATCGCCCAGGCAATGCTGATCCCGTCGTAAGTGCTTGTGCCACGACCAATCTCATCAAGCAATATCAGGCTCCGGTCCGAAATGTTATTCAAAATGCTTGCCGTTTCATTCATCTCCACCATAAATGTAGATTCTCCGGAGGAGATGTTGTCAGATGCGCCGACACGGGTAAATATCTTGTCAACAATTCCTATGCTCGCACTGTCGGCCGGAACAAAGCTACCCATCTGCGCAAGCAAAATAATCAGACCACACTGCCGGAGCAATGCAGACTTACCCGACATGTTCGGTCCGGTGATGATCATGATCTGCTGTTGCTCATTGTCAAGCCATACATCATTGGCTACATATTCTTCGCCGGGGGGGAGTTGTTGCTCTATCACGGGATGCCGCCCCCCTTTGATGTTCATCACAAAAGAGTCATTAATCTCGGGTCGCACGTAACGATACTGTTTGGCAATGCTGGCAAAACAGAGCAAACAGTCGATACGTGCCAGCACGTTGGCATTTACCTGAATGGGTTCAACATATTCCGAAACTGCATACACCAGTTGCTGAAACAACTCCTCTTCAAGCCGCAATATCTTTTCTTCCGCGCTCAGGATCTTTTCCTCATATTCCTTCAACTCAGGCGTGATGTATCGCTCGGCATTGGTCAGGGTTTGTTTTCTTTGCCAATCGTCCGGCACTTTGTCCTTATGGGTGTTGGTTACTTCAAGATAATATCCAAATACCTGGTTATAAGATATTTTTATTGAGGGGATGCCGGTACGCTGCACCTCCCTGTCACGAAGTTTTGCCAGATAGTCCTTCCCGGCGAAAGCAATGTTCCGGAGTTCGTCCAGTTCTTCCGACACACCATCGGCAATTACATTCCCTTTTGAAATCAGCGTCGATGGTTCCTCTTTTATCTCTCGCACAATGCGATCGCTTATGTATTTACACGGGTTAAGCTGGTCGGCAGACTTTTGAAGTGAAGCAGAGTCACTTTCCTTGCATAAATCCCTGATTGGAACCAGGGCCGACAAAGCCTTCTGTATCTGCAGCAACTCCCGGGGGTTAATTTTCCCAACGGCCACTTTGGAGATCAACCGTTCGAGGTCACCAATCTGGCGCAACTGGGAAGCCATAATTTCAGATTCTTCTTCATGTTCGATAAACCATGATACCACATCGTGGCGTTCATTGATCAGGGGTTTGTCTTTCAGGGGCAGGATGATCCAACGTTTCAGCAACCTGCTGCCCATGGGTGAAATGGTATGATCGAGCACATCCTTAAGGGTTGTGGCACCCTCATTCACCGAATCGAGGATCTCGAGATTTCTGATCGTAAATTTGTCCAGCCAGACATAATGCCGTTCATCAATGCGGGAAATTTTGTTGATATGGCTCAGCCGGTCATGGCGTGTTTCGTTTAGGTATTGCATAACTGCTCCGGCAGCTATGATCCCTTCGTTGAGTGCCTCAACACCGAAGCCTTTCAGTGAAACCGTATTAAATTGCTTTAACAGGATCTCGTCGGCAAAGTCCCTGGTATAAACCCAGTCATCAAGAAAGCTGATGTGGTATTTCCCGGGGAAATGATGCTGCACCTGCTTTAAATGCTTTTTTTGCACCACTACCTCACTCGGACGGAAGCTTTGCAGCAACTTGTCGATATATTCGTCCGTTCCCTGGTCTGTCAGAAACTCTCCGGTAGATACGTCAAGAAGGGCGATACCGGAAATGTTTTCAGCAAAATGGAGGGCTGCCAAAAAATTATTCTCCTTATGATCAAGCACTTTATCGCTGAAGGCAATACCCGGAGTAACCAGTTCGGTCACTCCCCTTTTCACAATTTTCTTAGCTTGTTTTGGATCTTCCAGCTGGTCGCAGATGGCCACACGATGCCCGGCCCTGACGAGTTTTGGCAAATAGGTGTCAAGCGCATGATGTGGGAAGCCGGCCAATTCTACGTATGAGGCAGCGCCATTTGCACGGCGGGTAAGGACAATCCCGAGAATCTCTGCGGTTTTTATGGCGTCCTCACCAAAAGTCTCATAGAAATCACCGACACGGAACAGCAGCAGGGCATCAGGGTGTTTGGCCTTGATACCGTAGTACTGCCTCATCAGAGGTGTCTCAACGTTCTTGGATGAAGCTTTCGCCATAATTGACATTTATTAAAAACAAAAATACGAAAATCACGGGCAAGATGCAGATATTTCTTTCCACAATATCACATAAAAAAAAGGGTTTTAATCTGGTAAACGTTAAAAATCATCAGAAGTAAGCCGATAAAATTGTCTTAATCTATGTTAAAGCCTTGGTTCTTTTTGGTCAGTCATATGCTTTTACTTACCTTTGCATCCTAATCAATTCAAATTGAACTTGTTACATTTTTATAACCAAAAAACCCCATTATGTATTTTACAAAAAAGAGTTATTTATCTACATTATTAATTGCCGCTTTCTTCCTTATGGCAGCACCCCTGAAGGGGAATCCGGGTGGATTCAGTGACGACGAACTTAAGTATTTCGCAAATGCCGTTGTACAGGTAATCTCCATTCAGCAGCAGGGACAAATGCAAATGGTCGAGCAAATTGAAGCGCATGAAATGTCCGTGCAACGTTTCAATGAACTCTACATGCAGGCGCAACAAATGCCAATTGATGACCTTGAAGTTGAAGGAGAAGAAAAGGAATCATTTCTGGAAATAGTGGACGAGATTGAAAACATCCAGATGCAACTTGAATCAGTCCTGGTCAGCACCATTGAGGAGGAAGGTTTGTCCGTGGAGCAATATGAGAGCATTATGACGGAATACCAGCAAAACCCGGAATTGCAGGAAAAGATACAGCAATTGATGGAATAGGACATCCGTTTAAATATAAAAAGAGGCTTTCTTTTGAAAGCCTCTTTTTTTTGTTTCTGTTAAATCAGGAAAAGTGGTTTGTCAATAAATGACTCATAAACCGGACGAAGCCTCTTGGTGTTGTAATGCTTGCCCACATCAATCAGTTTATTCATACTGGTAACAATATCTACGGGCATATTATCATAACGTCCATTCTTCAAAATCACCAATCGTCCGTGAATCCCTTTCAGTACAAGGTCGAGGGCAAGATTTCCATAGGCCATGGGCACGATACTGTCGATCGCATCGGGATCTCCCGACCTTACAAGATAGCCGAGGTATTGATTGATGGTCTCAACACGCTTCCCATTGTTGAATTGGGGGCTCAGTTCCTTGATTTTTGCTGATACCGCATCCCCGATTCCGCCAAGTTTAGCATGTCCGTACATGTCTTTTTCCGAACTCTGAAACATCATGTCGACCCCTTCAAAGGTTGCCCCTTCCGAAACAATCACAACGGAATAGTTGCTCGGGTTTTTACGTCTGTCCTGAATCAGCAGTTCGGTTAGGTGGTCGATTTTGAATTTATATTCCGGGATCACGCAACGGTTGGCAGCACCGGCCATGGTGGGCAACAGCGACGTAAAACCTGCATACCTTCCGAAAACCTCCATTACGAGCACACGTTCATGCGAACCGGCTGATGTGCGCAGAAGGTTAGCCAAATGTATGGTACGTGTAACACAAGTGCTGAAGCCGATACAATAATCGGTACCCGGTACGTCATTATCCATCGTTTTGGGAATAGCAACCACTTTCATCCCTTCCTGATACATCCGCACTGAATAGCTTAATGTATCATCACCTCCAATCGGGATGAGGTGATCAATGCCGAGAAAATCAATGTTCTTTAAAACCTCCGGAGTGAGGTCGTTGATCTCGTTTTTGTATTTGTCTTTGAGGTGCTCAGGGACATGCCTGGCCGGCACATGGCTGGGGCGTGTCCGGGAAGTGTGCAGGAAAGTACCTCCGGTTCGGCCCGCCCGATTTACCAGGTCTTCCGTCAGATCAATATAGTTCAGGCTATTGTCTGCCTTTTTGTCGCGAATGACCTCCATCAATCCGGCCCACCCCCTGCGAATGCCAATTACCTTATAGTTTTCCCGCAGGGCACGGATGGTTATGGCTCGTATGGCAGGATTCAGTCCGGGCACATCACCACCACCGGTTAAAATTGCAATGGTTCCTTTGTGTTTCTTTACGTTCATAGTTTCAGGTTTATTTATTATAATAAGAAAGCTATCTTTTCTGCTTTTCAAAAAAGGAACGTAAAGATAAAAAAAAAATCAAGACATAAACATTCCACACATGTTGCTTGTTAGATTGACATATATGACAAAACACATGTATATGTTCAGATTAATGGTGCTTTTATTAAGCATCCAGATATTATCTATTAACCTTGCGAATAGCAACAATATTACACATATGTCAACACAGGAATCGGTTGCCGTTACGGCGACAGCAACTTTTGGGGGTGGCTGCTTCTGGTGTCTGGAAGCCATATTTTCCGAAATCCAGGGTGTGGAAAGTGTAACTTCCGGTTTTTCCGGCGGACATTTGCCCAACCCAACCTATGAGCAGGTGGTAGCAGGTTCAACCGGACATGCGGAAGTGGTTCAGATCCATTTTGACCCGGCAGCAATCAGCTATTTGAAACTGCTTGAAGTCTTTTTCAGTGTGCATGACCCAACAACGTTAAACCGGCAGGGGAATGATATTGGAACCCAATACCGTTCTGCGATCTTTTTTCACAACGAAGAACAAAAGGATCTCGCGAACAAGGTGATAAACCGGCTTAGCCAGGATGGGATTTACGATGATCCGATCGTTACCGAAGTCACGCCACTCGACGCCTTCTTCCCCGCCAGTGATTACCATCAGAACTATTTTGAAAGGAACCCTTACCAGGGATACTGTCAAATGGTGATCGGTCCGAAGGTAGAAAAATTCCGCAAGGCATTTGACCACCTCCTTGCAGATTAATCTATCCTACTTAAACGCTTAACGCTAAACGCCGAACTTCTTTTTAATTTCGCGGACTCCTGGGGCGCACAGGCAGTTCGAGGAACCAGCTTACAATTGACAGAATCACACTGAACAGAAGGGCCCACCAGAACGTGCGCACTTCAAAACCGGAAACAACATAGGCAGCCAGCTGAATGATGAAGGCGTTGATCACCAACAGAAACAATCCGAAGCTCATCACGGTAACCGGAATGGTAAGCACGATAAGAACCGGTTTCAGAATCATGTTCAACACCCCCAGAACGAAGGCCACCACGAGCGCAGTGACGAAGTTTTCAACAATCACACCCGGAGACAACAGATAAGCTGTGATTACCACAGCAAATGTTGTCACAAGCGTTTTTACAAGAAAGCTCATTACCTGAAAGCGTCTGTTTGGATGGTTTTCCATAAGTATCATTTTTGGTTACAATTCATTCATGCACTTTTGAATCAAATTCCACGTGTTTTCTATATCATGATCCAGTCCGACAGAAAAGCGGATCAGCCCTTCGCTCATACCCATTTCACGCTGGATATCTTCCGGTACTTCACTGGAGGTACTTTTTCCTGAGTTGCTGAACAAAGTTTTGAAATACCCTAAACTAACAGCCAGGTATCCAACACCTTCCATCTCCATTTTTTCCATCAGATCCGCCGCGCGGTCAAAGGTTTTCATATCAATCGCCAATACACCTCCAAATCCGAAATCCGGATGCATCAGCTTTTTCATAAGCTCATGGTCCGGATGGTCGGTAAGGCCGGGGTAACAAACACCAACGCCGGCATCCTTGAATTTTTTGGCAAGATACATCGCGTTATCGCTGTGCTGCTTCATGCGGATGTGCAGGGTGTGGAGGTTTTTCAAAACACTTGAGGAGCGGTATGGGTCCAGGACAGGCCCCAGAAGCATGGCCGTTCCATCATTTACATCAATAAGGGAAGCAATATAATCGTTTGAGCCACAAATTGCCCCTGCCACACAATCATTTTTACCGTTAACAAACTTGGTCAGGCTGTATAACGTAACATGTGCACCCAGCTCGTTGGGCTGCAGGATCATAGGGGTAAACGTATTGTCAACCAACAATTTGCAGTCGTATTTGTTGGCAATTTTTGCCAATGCCGGGATGTCAGAAACCTGCAGCATGGGATTGGTAACCGACTCGGTATAGATGATCTTTGTGTTGGGCCGGATCGCTTTTTCAACAGCTTCCAGATCGCTGATGTCAACAAAACTGACTTCGATGTTGAACTTTGGCAGGTAATTCTTCAGGAAGGCATATGTGCCGCCGTAAGTTGTGCGGCTGG
>SKTA01000079.1 GCA_007122745.1 Bacteroidales bacterium | reverse complement strand
TTCCGAACAGAGTCGTTAAGCCTGCCAGCGCAGATGGTACTGGGTTACCCCCGGGAGAGTATGTCATCGCCGGATTTTTATAAAAAGCCTCATCACACAACGTGGTGGGGCTTTTTTGTTGAGTTTAGTTGTTGAGTTGTTTAAATGTTTAGGGTTTTGGGTTTATGATCGTTAATCGGCAATCGATAATCGATAATCAACCTTAACCTCAATTCTCAATAATTTTCATATATTTGTTGGCTTTAATAAAAATCAAAAACAAAATCAAAAAATCAATTTTAACAAAATAAATTATTTTTAAAAACTATAGTAATAGATTTTTTCCATGAAAGAAATGAAAGATTACATTGCCGCGAATAAAGACAGGTTTCTTGCCGAACTTTTTGACCTGATTCGTATCCAATCCATCAGCTCAAAAGAGGAACACAAGGAAGACATGTATAAAGCAGCTGAATGGGTGCGGGATAATCTGTTGAAAAAGGGAGTTGATAAAGCAGAAGTGTGTGATACCGAAGGCCATCCTGTTGTATATGGCGAGAAAATCATCGATCCCAAACTGCCAACAGTTGTGATCTACGGACATTATGACGTGCAGCCTGTTGAGCCTCTTGAACTGTGGAAAAGCAAGCCGTTTGAGGCAGAAATTCGTGATGGAAAAATTTATGCCAGGGGTGCTGATGATGATAAAGGCCAGATGTTCATGCACTTCGCAGCTTTTGAATATATGGTCAAACACGATAAATTACCGTGCAATGTAAAATTCATGATCGAAGGGGAGGAAGAGATAGGTTCACCCAGCCTTGGGAAATTCCTGACCGATAACAAGGAAAAGCTTTCAGGAGATGTCATTCTGGTTTCAGACACCGCAATGCTCAGTCCGGATACACCATCCATAACAACAGGATTACGCGGACTCTCGTACGTTGAAGTGCACGTAACCGGACCAAACCGTGATCTGCATTCGGGTCTTTATGGCGGCGCCGTGGCCAACCCGATCAATATTCTGTGCGACATGATCAGCAGCCTGATCGATGAAAACGGAAAGATCACCGTAAAAGGTTTTTATGATGACGTGGAGGATCTTTCTGAAGAGGAACGTTCCGAAATGGCTCGGGCACCTTTCAATGAAGCGGAATACAAAAAGTCGATTGATGTCAAAGCACTCCACGGGGAAAAGGGATATTCGACACTTGAACGGACAGGCATCAGGCCTTCACTTGACGTGAACGGCATCTGGGGCGGACACACCGACAAAGGTGCAAAAACAGTACTGCCATCCGAAGCACACGCCAAAATATCGATGCGCCTCGTGCCCAATCAAAACTCAGATAAGATCACTCAGCTTTTCAAAGATCATTTTCTGTCGATTGCACCCGATCATGTAAAAGTGGATGTGGAATTTCTGCATGGCGGCGAAGGATATGTAAGTCCTGTTGATACAATAGCTTACCAGGCTGCCAGTAAGGCATATGAAACAACATACGGCATCAAGCCGGTTCCTTACAGAAGTGGGGGAAGCATCCCCATCATCTCCATGTTTGAACAAATACTCGGTATCAAGTCGATTCTAATGGGCTTCGGCCTTGAAACAGATGCCATTCACAGTCCAAACGAAAACTATCCTTTGGCACAGTTCTTCAAAGGAATGGAGACCATCCCATATTTCTATCAATATTTTACAGAAGATATAAAGTAGCCTGAAGCAATCTACGGCCGAGCACACAGAAAAGGGAGCACCGGCGGCTAATCCGTTTTTTCAGCCTGTTTGATGGAAAGGCTGATCCGCTTCCTTTCCTTCTCTACCGATAATACTTTTACCATCACTTTCTGATTGAGGCTGACCACTTCAGCGGGATTGCGCACAAAACGGCTGGCTAGCTCGCTGACATGGATCAGTCCGTCCTGATGTACGCCGACGTCGGCAAATGCACCAAAGGCGGTGATGTTGGTGATAATCCCTGGAAGCACCATCCCCTCCCTGAGATCATCCATGCTTTTAACGCTTTTATCAAATTCAAAAAAGTCGAATGTCTTTCGTGGATCCCTTCCCGGGCGCGCAAGCTCTTGCATGATGTCTTTCAGGGTAGGCAATCCGGTTTTTTCGGTCACATAACCCTCAGGAACGATTTTCTTTTGCAGCTCCTTTTCTTTCATCAAACCGGCAATTGACACGTCCAGATCTGCCGCCATCTTTTCGACCACCCAATAGCTTTCCGGATGCACGGCGCTGCTATCGAGCGGGTTATCAGACTGTGCCACTCTGATGAATCCGGCAGCTTGTTCAAAAGCTTTTGTTCCCAGCCGGGGAACCTGCATCAGTTCCTGGCGGTTTTTGAATGCACCCGATTCATTCCGGCATTTAACAATGGAGGCAGCCAGTGCCGGACCAACCCCCGACACATAGGTGAGCAGTTCCTTGCTGGCGGTATTGAGTTCAACGCCGACGGCATTCACACAGCTTGTAACCGTGTCATCCAGCGCCTGACGCAGCAGTTTTTGATCCACATCATGCTGATATTGTCCGACACCGATCGACTTGGCGTCGATTTTAACCAGTTCTGATAAGGGATCCGCCAAACGACGTCCGATACTGATAGCCCCCCTGACTGTTACGTCATAGTCGGGGAACTCCTCCCGGGCAAGGTCTGATGCTGAATAGACAGATGCTCCGCTTTCATTGACCATGATGGCCATCACATCCTTGTCGAAACGGATTTTACGGATAAGCTGTTCGGTTTCCCTGCCTGCTGTACCATTACCGATGGCAATGGCTTCAACATTGTAGGCACTCACAAGGCTTTGGATTTTGTTCATGGCCTTCCCCCTTTCATTTTCAGGTGGATGGGGATAGATATTTTCATTATGAAGCAGACGCCCCTCCTCGTCGAGGCAAACGATTTTGCAGCCGCTTCGGAATCCGGGGTCAATGGCCATGATCCGCTTCTGACCTAATGGTGGAGCGAGCAGCAGTTGCCTCAGGTTTTCTGCAAACACACGAATGGCCGTTTTGTCGGCTGCTGCCTTGAGATCATTTCGTAGTTCTGTTTCCAAAGAGGGATGCAGCAACCGTTTCCACGAATCATGCATGGCTTGTTGCACCTGGTCCCGGGCCTCTCCTTGTCCTTTCAAAAACAAATCTTCCAGGATATCAAACGCTTTTTCCTCATCCGGAGCAATTTTGACACGCAAAAACCCCTCCTTTTCACCCCTGAACATGGCGAGAATACGATGAGAAGGTGACTTGCAGGCCTGTTCCGACCATTCAAAGTAGGTCCGGTACTTTTCCCCTTCCTCCTCTTTTCCTTTAACCGGCTTGCTGGCGATAACACCGTCTTTGTAAATCAATCTTCGCAGACGCGCCCTTGCGCGGGTGTCCTCATTCACCCATTCGGCAATGATGTCGCGTGCACCGGCAAGCGCATCTTCTGGAGTTAATACCTCTTTGTCAGGTTTTACAAACTGTTTTGCACGTGCAATCAGGTCTGTTTCCCTTTGCGCCATGATGATCTTAGCCAACGGTTCCAGTCCGCGCGCCCTGGCAATTGTAGCACGTGTTTTTTTCTTCGGTTTGTATGGAAGATAAAGGTCTTCCAATTCCGCCATTGTAGAGGCAGCCAGAAAGGCTTCTTTCAGCTCGGGCGTCAGCAGGTCCTGCTCTTCAACAGAGCTTATGACGGCAGCGCGGCGCTTCTCAAGCTCCTCGAAGCGCTTGAGGAGATCCCGGATTGTTGTGATCTGCACCTCGTCAAGAGAGCCGGTCTGTTCTTTTCGGTAACGTGCAATGAATGGTACGGTTCCCCCCGACTTCAGGAGGTCGACAACATTACTTACAAATTGAACTGCAATTCCGCTTTCCGATGCAATGCGTTCTGTTATGTTGCGTATGATATTGTTCATGATGGTTTCTTTTGTTTGGAAAACATTTTATTGCGCCCTATGTTTTTCAAAGTGCAAACGAAGTTGCGGATGCTGTTTGAAAGAACGTCTGTGGTGAGGTGTCAGTCCCATACGCTGAATGGCCAGACGGTGTTTGGGGGTGGGATAACCTTTGTTATGGATCCAGTCGTACTCGGGAAAATCATGGTGAATATCCTCCATATAGGCATCCCTGGAGGTTTTCGCCAGCACCGATGCCGCAGCGATGGAAAGGTATGATGCATCTCCCTTGATGATGCAAGTGTGTGGGATTGTGTGATAGGGATTAAAGCGGTTGCCGTCGATAAGGATCATCAAAGGTTGTAGCTGAAGCATTTCAAGCGCTTTATGCATGGCCAGAATGCTGGCATTCAATATGTTGACCTGGTCGATGGTTTCAACATCCACAGAAGCAACGGCGCAGGCGAGGGCTTGATCCATGATCAGCTTCCGGCATTGATTACGCTGTACGACCGACAACTTCTTTGAATCATTCAGCACTTCAACAAGTTCCTTTTCGGGATGCTTCGGCAAAATGACTGCTGCAGCAAATACAGGTCCGGCAAGACAGCCACGTCCCGCTTCATCGCAGCCGGCTTCAGGGAAAGATTGGCTGTATCGGACTTTTAAGTGTTGACGCATAGAGAGCTTAAGATACCATCGAAGATCAGTTTGCCATCTTCATTGCCCAGTTCCGGATCGCATGCCCTTTCCGGATGGGGCATCATGCCGAAAACATTCCGTCCGGTGTTGCAGATACCGGCAATGTTGTTTACCGAACCATTGGGGTTTGCTTCCGGACTAACATTTCCATCCTCATCGCAATATTTAAAGAGAATCTGTTTGTTGTCGATCAGCGACTGAATGGTGTCTTCGGCAGCATAGTAGCGGCCTTCGCCGTGAGCAATCGGAATTTTCAAAATTTTGTCAGGGTCTGCAAGTGCAGTTATGATGCTATCGTTTGTTTCGCTGCGGATGTAGGCGTTTCGGCAGATAAACCGGTGTGTGGTATTATGAAGCAGTGCACCGGGCAGCAGGTGTGCTTCACAGAGGATCTGAAATCCGTTGCAGATACCCAATACATAGCCGCCATTATTGGCAAAGCGGATCACCTCCTCCATAATAGGTGAAAAGCGTGCGATAGCACCGGAACGGAGGTAATCACCATAAGAGAATCCACCGGGCAAAATGATGAATTTAGCACCCTGAAGGTCTTTATCCTTATGCCAGAGGGCAACCACTTCCCGCTGAAGCCTCTTCTTTAACACATAGATCATGTCGTGATCACAATTGGATCCGGGAAAAACAACAACACCAAATTTCATAAAAGCATTTTTAGGTAATCAACAAATCCGCATGGCCGGATAGAATGTATTAGAAACAAAAGTAAGCATTTATGAAAAGATGGTTGATCCATTCGAAGATTTTTTAACACCTGGGGGATCTTCCGGCTTTTATTCACCTCACCGGATTATCACATCAATGGGTCTGTTTTCTTTGCGCGTTTCCGGTCATGCTCATTCAGCAGGATTTTCCGCAGACGCAGGGATTTCGGTGTTACTTCAATGTATTCATCTTCTGCGATGTATTCCATGGCTTCTTCCAGTGAGAATTTAACCGGCGGGGCAATGGATAGTTTTTCGTCGCTGCCGGCGGCCCTGACGTTAGACAGTTTTTTCGTATGGATCACATTTACGGCAAGGTCATCCTGTCGGGTGCTTTGGCCAATGATCTGGCCGGCATACACTTTTTCGTTGGGATAGATAAAGAAGGTGCCCCGATCCTGAAGTCTGTTGATGGAATAAGCAATGGCTGGTCCGGTTTCCATTGCAATGAGAGATCCGTTGCGACGGCCTCCGATCTCACCTCTCCAGGGCCCAAAACCGGTGAAACGATGTGCCATGACCGCCTCACCTTCAGTAACTGTCAGCAAGTTGTTCTGCAGACCTGTAAGTCCGCGCGAAGAAATGTTAAATACCATATGTGTTCTGTCGAGCTTGTTCTGCATGCTCACCAGTTCCCCCTTTCGGGCAGAAACCAGTTCGATCACTTTGCCCGAAAATTCTGATAATACATTAACCGTAAGTTCTTCTATGGGCTCACATCTTATCCCATCAATGTCTTTCATAATCACTTTCGGCTGCCCCAGCTGCAGCTCATAGCCTTCACGACGCATGTTTTCAACCAGGATGGCAAGGTGGAGGATCCCTCGTCCATAAACGATATAGGCATCTGGTGATGACGATTCCTCCACCCTGAGTGCCAGGTTTTTCTCTGTTTCCAGAAAGAGCCTGTCGCGCAGATGCCTGGAGGTTACATATTTACCTTCTTTTCCAAAAAACGGGGAATTATTTACTGTAAACAGCATACTCATCGTGGGTTCATCCACTGCTGTTGGTATGAGGGTTTCAGGATTTTCATGGTCGGCAATGGTGTCGCCGATGTCAAAGCCTTCCGGGCCCAATACGGCACAAATTTCTCCGGCATAAATGGGATGCTTGATACGTTCCTTGCCAAGGCCTTCAAAAATGTAGAGCTCCTTGACCCTGGATTTTTCAACACGCCCATCCCTTTTTACCAGCGAAATGTTCATGCCGGCATTTATGCTGCCCCGCAGGATGCGCCCCACGGCAATGCGCCCGGTGTAAGAGGAATAATCGAGCGAAGAGATCATCATCTGGAGGTTCCCGTCAGGGGTGACCGGTGGAGGAATATGCTCGAGGATGATATCCAGAAGATGACTCACATCATCGGTTTCCTGCTTCCAGTCGTCCGACATCCAACCCTGCTTGGCGGAGCCAAAAACCGTTGGAAAATCTAACTGGTCTTCGCTCGCACCCAGTGAAAACATCAGATCAAATACTGCTTCCTGTGCAGCATCCGGATCACAATTGGGCTTATCAACCTTGTTGACGATTACGATGGGCTTTTTGTTGAGCTGAATGGCCTTTTCGAGCACGAATCGGGTCTGCGGCATGGGTCCCTCGAAGGCATCCACCACCAGCAGCACGCCATCAGCCATGTTAAGCACGCGCTCGACCTCTCCACCAAAATCGGAGTGCCCCGGCGTGTCAATAATATTGATTTTTACTTCCTTATAGCGAACAGAAACGTTTTTTGCCAGGATCGTAATACCCCGTTCCCGTTCCAGATCGTTGCTGTCGAGGATGAGTTCACCCATGTCCTGATTGTCGCGAAAAAGTTTTACCTGGTGAAGAATGCGGTCAACGAGGGTGGTCTTGCCGTGGTCAACGTGCGCTATGATTGCGATGTTGCGTATTTGTTGCATTATGATGTTTTCATTAAAAAGAAGTGCAAAAGTACTCTTTTATAATGTCATATGCCATACCATGCTTTATAATGCATCATGTTTTTGTTTTGAGTCTTGCGTTAAGGCAAAGGTTGATTGGGTGATTGGATGATTGGATGATTGGATGATTGGTTGATTGGTTGATTGGTTGATTGGTTGATTGGTTGATTGGTTGATTGGATGATTGGATGATTGGATGATTGGGTGATTGGGTGATTGGTTGATTGGTTGATTGGGTGATTGGTTGATTGGGTGATTGGATG
>SKTA01000025.1 GCA_007122745.1 Bacteroidales bacterium | reverse complement strand
CAGTTAAATTATGAGGAAGGCTCAGGCCCATCGGCATCCAAATCCTTTGAGCTGAGTGGTGTTAACCTTGATGGCAGTGCGGTAAACATCACCGCACCCGGCAGTTTTGAGGTTTCTACCGATAATGTTTCTTTTTCTGCGTTTGTAACGCTGCCTTCCTACACCGGCGATGAAACTGATGTTTATGTGCGCCTGCAGGCAGGCCTGGAAATTGGCAGTTACAGTGGCAGCGTGCTTGTTGCAGGTGGCGGTGCCGCCGAAAAGACGGTAGCCGTGAGCGGTGCCGTAACAGCACCGGTTGAGCCCTTCGACATCCCTTATGCCAATGCATTCAGGAGCCTTGCAGACAATGAGGCCGCCGAAGCAGTCGGTTTTGTGATCGAAGACGCGCAGAATGAAGGAGGTGGTGGAGGTTACCTGCGGATATTCCCCGATGGTTACCTTGAAACGCCCGCCATTGATTTCTCAGCATACGAAAACCTGCTGTTTGCATTTGACGCCACTACTTATGGTGGTGACCAGGGACAAAGTCTTACGCTGATGATATCCACCGATGGTGGCAGTTCGTATGCGGCATTGAACACCTGGGAGCTAACAGGAGATTACGTTACTTACGAGGAGTTGATTGACCTTAGCAAAAAGCGCTCGGCCAACGGCAAGCTCAAGATAGAAATGACTGCCGGTGGAGGTTCAAGCCGTTTTCGCGACTTTTCGCTGACTGAAGAAGTCATCCCCGATCTTGTGGATCCTGTTTTAAGTCTCGATGCAGGCACTTACTTTGAAAACCAAACAGTTTTTGTTTCCAATCATGATGATTATGCCGCAGGCATCTCGCTCTTTTACACTACCGATGGTGAAGTCCCCGGTGAAGAAAGCGAGCCATACAACCACAGCCTGGGTATCGAATTGTTAGACGGACAGGGTGCCATTACCCTGAAGGTTATTGCCATCGAAACCGCCACGAGCTCACAAAGCAACATCACAACGGCGCTATATAACTTCCCTGTGAACGTAGCAAGCATTGCAGCCCTTCGCAGCCAAAAGTCAACCACTATCTTGTACCGCCTGATGAGCGAGGCCATCCTGACATTCCAAACAGAAAACCGCAACCAGAAATACATCCAGGACGAAACAGCTGCCATACTTATTGATGACAATGCCGGTAACATCACCACCGAATACGCGATCTACGACGGCATCACCGGCCTGGTGGGCTCATTAACCACATTTAGCAACATGGTGCAGTTTGTGCCAGCTCAGGATCCCGGGGCGGCCAGCAGCGCGGGCAATACAGTCACTCCACAGGAAGTTGTACTGGATGATCTCAGCCCGCAACACCAGGCGCAGCTGGTCAGTATAAACAACGTGCAGATCAACCCGGGTGACGACACAGATTTCTCACCTGAAACCAGCTATGTGCTGACAGACGCCAGCGGAAGCGGCATTCTGCGCACAGCGTATTCAGACCTGGAGTATATCCGCGATCCAATTCCTGCAGCTCCACAAAACATCACGGCAGTAGTGCTGCAGTTCAGCAGCCAGCTGCAGATCATTCCCAGAAGCCTGAAAGATTTTGAAGCCGTGGTAATTGACACACCGTTTTTGTCAGTAAGCCCACAAGACCTCTCAGGATTCACCTATCTTGAAGGTCACGGACCATCCGATTCGCAACAATTTACCGTTAGCGGTGAAAACCTTGTTTCGGGCATTACCATAACAGCCCCGGCCAGCTATCTGATTTCCCTCTCATCCGATGCAGGCTACACCGATGAAATCGTGCTCCCACTCACAGCCCTCAAGGTATCTCAAACCGATATTTATGTAATCCTGAAGGAAGGCCTGGAGACTGGAATGTATCAGGAGAATATCGAGGTTGCTTCTGAAGGTGCGACACCACGGATGGTTGCCTTAAGCGGTGAAGTTACAGAGCCACTGGTAACACTGGTTCCTTTTGAAACATCTTTTGGCATGGCAGACAATTGGACAGATCTCCCACCTACAGGCTGGACCGGTTATAACCCCAAAACCTACCAGGAAGGAGGTTGGTTTTTCCAAAGCACCGAAGCTGTCAGGGGTGGAGCCGCTGAGTCATACAATGGCTCTGCATACTCCTTCCGCGACAGGGGAACCTTTACCCTTTCCAATATGGCCGAAGTAAGTGATATGACAGGGTTCTCTTTACAAATAAGAGACTGGATGGATGGTGCAGGTGTTACCAGGAACATTAATATAAGTGTTGATGGCGGAAACAACTGGCAACCGATCGGTGAAATTGACAAGGACTGGTTTGAAGAATACCAGGTTTACCAGGAGTTTGTCCATTATTTTGAAGAGGCTAAGGACTTTGACGCTGATAATTTTATGGTGGAAGTTGCAGGTGGCGACGGCACAAACAGCAGCCGCATCAACATCGGCCAGTTCAAAGCACTCGACGAAATTCAGCCAACCACCTTTACCGTGGGATTCTATATAACGGAAGGCAACGGCACCCTCACAGCTTCCGTTGACGGTCAGGTTGTTAACAGTGGCGATGAAGTGGAGGAAGGCAGCAATGTGCTGTTTACGGCCACCCCTGACCCAGGCTACCAAATCAAGGAGTGGACGCTGAATGGCGTTGTGGTCGAAAACCGTAACCTGAACACGCTGCTTGTCGACAACATCGCAGAAAACATCACAGTGGGCGTCGAATTTGAACTCATTGAAGAAGATCCGGAGCCCGTTGACCTGCACATTGCCATAGAGGAGGATGTAGTCGTTGTTGATGAAGAATGTTTCTTTGCCATGGCCACAATCGCAGTGGCCGGCGGGGATTTTGTGTTTACCGTAAAAGATGGCGCTGAAGTCCTTATGGCCGCCGGACAAAAGATCCGCTTCATGCCGGGTAGCAGTGTTGAAAGCGGTGGTTACCTGCATGCTTTTATCAGCCAGGATAACCCCTGTGTCCGACCGTTTGCCGAAGAGATTACTCCAGACAGGGAAGATCTTTCCACTGCTGTTGATGTGATCGATGATGAAGATGGTAGCTTGTTCTTTAAACTGTATCCGAATCCGGCTGAGTCGGAGATCACCATAGCGATGGAACGCTTTACGAAAGAGCTGCCCGTGCGGGTCGAGATGCTGAACTCGATGGGTAACCTGGTGTTCACCGAAGTGATGCCGGCTCAGCAAGTATACAGGTTAAACCTTGCTGACAAGCAACCGGGTATGTACATTGTAAGGGTGATCCAGGGTAACAGGATAGCTGTTGAACGCCTGATTAAGCGTTAGCAAACCAAAAAATATCGTCTTATTCCTCTTTTTTGATCTTTCTTCTCCAGAGAAAATAGATCAAAACAATCAACAGGGGGAGAACAATGTAGATGATAATATTGGCGGGTGATTCAAAAAACCTGACAGGTTCCGTATCATATGGAACGCTGGATGGCCGTTGCCCCAAAACTAAAACAGGCAACATGGTTAATAAAATCACAAAATGGAAAAACAGCTGCTTCATCATATTATAATCTTGATTATTATTTCAAACATTACCCATACATTAAATGCACAAAGACGCAACTTTGTTTAATGTTGCCTTAAGATTTAGTTTCTTCCGGCAGCAATTTTCTGTTTGATCACAAAAATGAGTTTAATGATCAATAACTGCATGGTGAGAAAAAAAATGATGCTTGCACCAGAGGGAATATCCAGCAGATAAGAGAGGATTAATCCGGTAACCGACCCGGTGATGCCCCATAATGCGGCCAGCGGAATAATGCGTGCAAAGTTTCGCGTGAACAGCATCGCCGTGATCTGAGGTATTGTGAAAATACTCAATACCAAAATGATCCCGATAGACCTGATGCTGATAACGATGGCCATTGCCATCAAAACAGACATCATATACCTGAAAATGGCTACACGGACACCCATAACCTGTGCAAACTCCGGGTCAAATGCAGTATAAAGAATTGGCCTGAAAAAAATGGCATAGATGATGCCTACAAGCAGCCCAAACCCAGCCAGAACATAGAGGTCTGTGGTGCCAACAGACAGAATGCTTCCAAAGAGAAAGCTCATCAGGTTTGGCGTATAACCCGGGGTCATGAAAACAAATATGATACCCATGGCCATCCCCAGTGACCAGAGAATGGCAATTGCGCTATCCTCCCGGACTTTGCCTTTCTGTGCGATCCATTCAATTCCCAGGGCAGTCAGTATAGCAAAAATGGCAGCTCCGGCAAATGGATTGGCACCAAAATAGTAAGCAATACCAATTCCCCCAAATGAAGCATGCGTAATGCCACCACCAATGAAAACGATCTTTCTTGAGACAATATATGTACCCACCATTGCCGCATATATACTGATCAGTATGGCTGCAACCACAGCATTGCGAAAAAACTGGTATTCAAAAACAGAAAGGAGATCACTCATTATGTCATTAATTTGTGGCGCAAATGGTTTATTCTGCTTTGTGATCATGTGATTTCAATACGCGGTGGGGCACCGGTCCGTGTGCGATAACATCAACAGGACAATTATACACCCTGAGCACCTCTTCTGAAAGCTGATTGGAGGGATGATAATGCAGGTTACCATTCACACAGGCTATGGTTTTAACAATTGGGGTAATGGTGCCAATATCATGCGAGACCAGCAAAATGGCCATCTCTTTGTTTAGCGCTTGCAGCCAGTTGTAAAGGTCGCGCTCAAACAGCTTGTCAACGTGTGTGTTGGGTTCATCGAGGATCAGCAAGCGTGGTTTGTTGATGAGGGCTCTTGACAGTAGTGCTTTTTGAAGCTGGCCGCCGCTAAGCTCACCTATTGGTCTGGATGCCAGCTTTGTCAACCCGGCTTCATCCAACATCCGGTGCAACCTCTTACGTTGTGATATGCCAAGGTGTGGAAACCATGGGTTTGTATCTTTGAGACCGGAGCTTACCAGTTCTTTCACGGTAATGGGAAATGATTTGTCTATCTGCGAAACCTGTGGCAGATACCCGGTCGGAGGCCGGCCTGAAGGGAAAGATACCTTTCCGGAAAAGGGATGCAAAAGGCCCAGAATCAGTTTCATCAAAGTTGTTTTCCCGCCACCGTTTGGGCCAAGTACACCAATGAAGTCGTTAGATTGAATGGTCAGGTTCACTTTTTCCAACACGGGCTTTGTACCGTAGCCTGTGGAGATGTTCTCTAATATGACGATCGGTTTGTTCAATGCAGTCGGGTTTTGAATATGTCCATCAGTTCACGGATATTTTTGAACCAGTCATAGGCCAGTGGGTTGATCTGAACGATCTCAGCACCTGTTTCCTGACTGATAAGTTCAGCGGAACGCACATCAAACTCCCTTTGGATCAGAATTACAGGAATGTCATGCTTGCGGGCTTCACGGATAATATGGGTTAGCATGGCCGGTGAAGGCTCCTTTCCCCCGCGCTCTATGGCAATTTGTTCCAGGCCGTAGTCCCTCGCAAGATAGGTAAGCGCAGGATGAAAGATCATGAAACGCTTTTTACCGAGCGTTCTGACCACCTCCTCCATTTCCTCGTCAAGGCTGGCTATCTCTTCAAATAATTCGGAATAATTTGTCGCAACTGATTCGGAAAGGTGCGGATAGACTTCAATGATCGCCCCTTTTATGCTTGGCAAAACCTGCAGGATCACTTTTGGTGACATCCAGATGTGGGGGTCAATGCCTCCCTCATGTACATGGTCTCCGTGGTCAATCTCTTCACCACGGATAATCTCTAAACCTTCCATAAGGTTAACTACCTTCATGTTCGGGTTCATGTCGGATAGTTTGTTGGCCCACACCTTTTCATAACCCAGGTGTTCTATACGAAAGTAGATACCGGACTCAGAAAGTTTCCGAAATTGGGATGTTGTAGGGGAATAGGTTGCATGACTTCCCCCCGGGGGAATCATCACATTCACTTCAAGTGCCTTATCGGTGAGCCTGTCCACAAAATACTCAAAGGGTATGATGCTCACTGACACCACCTCTTCTTTCTCAGAGTCTTGCCTGTTGATGCACGATTGCAGAATAAAAAGCAACAGGCCAATTACAACAATGACGGTAATGTTTTTCATGTTAGGTTGTTCAGGTTTGGCAATGCTTGTGAATTGGTTTAAAATCATACTGCAAAAATACTATAATGGAAATACTTTATCGATGTTCAGGTAAAGAAAAAAAACTGAATCATCATTTTGTAAAAAATTTTAATCCCCCCAAAAACTAAATCGCTAAAATATATTTATTACATTTACAAAGTAAAAACAAATTAACTTATAGAACTATGAAAAATTATCGCGTTGCCTTTTTGGCTTTATTTGCAGTGTTTTTCCTCGCTTCGTGTGATGAAGACCTGATTGATGGTTTATTGGATGTGGAAGAAAGTTTTTCTTTCTCCGTTGAACTTCCGGTAATGACAGATGAATCTGACTTCAGTGCAACTGAGATTTTTGATCTTTCGGATGAGGTGGATTTGATCAACGACTATGGAGATCTGATCAAAGAGGTAAATCTTGAGCACATCTATTTCCAGATTGTTGATTACGAGGAAGATATTGACGTTACTGTGGATGCTGGATCTTTGTATGTCATGCAAGTGGACGGTTCAAATCAACAACTTATCACCAACCTTGGCGAATTAAATTTGCTGGACCTGGTCGATAATCCCACAGAACTTACATTGAATGAAGCGGGGGTAAATCTGCTTGGCGATTTGGCAAAAACCCCACCCCATTCATTTATGCTTCAGTATGAAATTCAGGTTGATGAAGAAAATTTACCCATCAACTTTACTGTTGAGTTTGAGTTCACTGCAACGATGGTCGCGAACCCGTTGAACTAAGCCTATCGCTTACTGGCAAGGAATTGTGAAAGAAAATTCAGAGCCTTCAGAGACTCTGCTTTTAACTTTTATTGATCCACCCAACATTTCCACATAAGCCTTCACGATGGCAAGGCCGAGGTTGGCGTATTTTATAGACTCGATAAATTGTTGGATACTGGCAGACAACCCATTCATGGTCGTTTCTTTTTTCTTTTTTGAAAAAACATCGCTTTAACGGAAGTACCCAAGGCTCCCAAGGCAGCACCGGCCGTTACTATGTCAACCAGCCTCTGGGATACTGTTATCCCTGTAAACCGGGTAATGATATAACTTATGTAAGAGTTTGGCAGGTTGGTCTCTCCCAGGTTTCGCAACACCTGAAAGTGCCAGTCGGTAAGCGGACAGTATCCCATACCATATTTTAACCCCAATATGAACCAGGATGCAAGTGTGAGTAAAACGATTGCAAGATGCCAGGGTCTGGTTTTCTTCCATATCCAACCTGTAAGAACAAAGATCACCAGCAAAAGGTGAAAAATAAGGAAAAACAGGTCCAGAAGTTTATACAAATACATGTTTTGTTAATCATGGAGTTTTAATAACTGCCACGTCGGGAATTCGTATTTGCTTTGAATGCTCAGGGTATAGATACCTCCCGCAAGATGGGCCATGTTAAGACGCTTGGAAATATCCCCCTCACTTTCGACTTTCCTACGTTTTACAACACTGCCCTGTGAGTTGGTTAATACGATATAGACCGGGTCGCTACTTT
>SKTA01000076.1 GCA_007122745.1 Bacteroidales bacterium | reverse complement strand
CGCCGGAATCGGCAACAGACTGAAACCTTTTACCGACAACAAACCAAAGGCTTTGGTTTCACTGCACGGGAAGCCGATGCTGCAATGGGTTGTTGAAAAGCTGATTGCCTCAGGTGTGTCCCAAATTGTTATCAATGTGCACCATTTCCCTGCTTTGATGGAAAGCTTCATTTCCGAATTGAATTATCCGGGTGTCGTCTTAAAAATAAGTGATGAAACTGAAGAATTGCTGGATACCGGTGGCGGGCTTAAAAAGGCTGTAAAATTTCTAAACAACCGGGAGGTTACTGTTCTGCACAATGTTGATATCGTTAGCGACATCAATTTGAAGGATCTGGTGCAAACTCATAAGGAAAATGATGCCTTGGCAACCCTGGCAGTAACCGAAAGGGACTCCACAAGGATGTTTTTGTGGAATGGAGATCGGCTTGCCGGTTGGGAAAACAGGACAACCGGAGAGAGGTTGCTGTGCAAAGGGATTGAATCACGTTCTGTTAAACCGATGGCATTCAGTGGCATTCATGTCGTGAGTCCGGAGGTTTTTTCTCTAATTCATGAAACAGGTTCTTTTTCAATCAAGGATCTGTATCTGAGGCTTGCCTCCGGTCATGTTATAATGGCCTATGAACATAATGCTGACAAGTGGGCAGACATTGGAACACCAGAAAAACTGGCAAAGGCATTACGTCTGACTCAAGTTTACCCCGAAATGCTTCATTAATTCAGTATCAAATCATCAAAAATTATACAGAAACAACAAATCGCCATGCATACATTTCTGGAAGAGGTAAGTCGCTATATCCTCGATAAGTATTCGGACCAGACGGGTGATCTGTGCATTGTGACCCCAAACCGCAGGGCTGGCCTGTTTTTTCGAAAACGTTTTTCTGCCGCAGTAAGTCGCCCGATGTGGGCTCCTGACATCCTGAGCATAGAGGATTTCATTAACAAGATCACCGGATTGAACATCAGTGACAGTACCGGATTGCTGTTTGAGTTTTATCGTGTCTATCAAAACATTGAAAAAGAGCAGGCTGAAGATATTGACCGGTTCAGCAGCTGGGCATCTAACCTGATGCGTGATTTTGATGATATTGACAATGCACTTGCCGACAGGGGGAAGCTGTATGCCTATCTTACCGATATCCGGTATATTGATACCTGGAACCCCGACGGTAAACCGCTGACCCTTTTTCAGGAGAATTATCTCGGCTTTATTGGCAAGCTGGGTGGCTATCATGAAGCACTTGCCAAACATCTGCTGCAGAAAGGGATGGCATGGCAGGGGCTTTCATCGCGCAAAGCCGCGGAGCTTCTTGATTCGGGAGAATATAAAATCCCCTGGAAACGTCTGGTTTTTGCCGGTTTCAATGCCTTGACTGCTGCTGAAGAACGCATTATTGAATCTTTACAAAGGGATGGGAAAGCAGATTACCTGATTGATTCGGACCCCTATTATACCAATGATCCGGAACATGAGGCGGGAAGGTTTATCCGGAAATACAGCAAAAAATTCAAGGTCGTTTCTCGTGCTGAGGAAAAAAGTTTTTTCTCTGCTGATGGAAAAAGGATTCATGTCATTGGCATTTCAAAAAATGTACATCAGGCCAGGCTGGCAGGAAATCTTTTGGAGTACGAGAGCTTCATGACCGTTGATGAACAGACCGCGGTTGTGCTGGCCAATGAGTCATTACTGAATCCCATGCTGAACGCCCTGCCGTCGAAAGTGACCGATATCAATGTGACTATGGGTTTTCCATTGGGGAAAACCAACATGTATCAATTTTTTGACAGCCTTTTCCATCTTTTTCTTCACGGAACATCCACCGACCGTGAGGAACAGATTGTTTTTTATTACAGGGACCTGCATCGCCTGTTTTCAAACAGCCTGGCAGCGCTTTTGTGGGATATCCATGACGGGAAGCATCTGGTCCATGACCTGCTGTTCACCCTTGCTGCTTCAAACAAAAGCTTTTGCAGCTACGAAGCGCTTTGCGAAATGGCCTCAACCAAATCAGGTTTTGAATCTGCTTTTGGTTTTTTGCATACAAAGTGGGATCAAAATATTCCTGCTTTGATTGCCATGACGCTTGATCTGGCTGAGAAGCTGGACGTCAAACTACGCGAAAAGGCTGCGAATAAAGGTTCAGACATCCTGCACACATCCTATTTTGTCGATTTTGAATCGTTGTACTATTTTTCTTCCATTTTCAGACGTCTGGAGCAACTCCTGGATGAATTTCCGGTTCTTGACTCCTTGAAAACCCTGTACCGGCTGTTCAAACAACTGGCTGCTGAAGCAAAGCTTTCTTTTTCCGGTGAGCCCCTGCAGGGATTGCAGGTTATGGGGATGCTGGAAACAAGAAGCCTCGATTTTACCAATGTGATCCTCCTGTCGGCCAATGAGCAGATCCTGCCAAAGCCGAAAAGCGTGCAGTCGTTCATCCCGTTTGAGGTGAGACGAGCTTTTAGCTTGCGCCTTTACCAGGAGCAGGATGCCATATTTGCCTACCATTTTTACCGCCTTTTGCAAAGGGCAAAGAATGTGTTCATTATTTACAACACACAAGCGGAAGATATCGGTAGCAGCGAAAAAAGCCGATTTGTTTCCCAGTTGCAGGTTGAACTTCCACGCTTCAATCCCAACATTAAAATAACGGAAGAGATCATCGCCCTGCCGCCCCAGACCGGAAGAACGGATCAGCCAATCGTTGTCGAAAAAACGGAAGAGGTGATGGAGCGGCTTTACACCATGGCAGAAAAGGGTTTGTCCCCATCAGCGCTAAGCCGCTATATCAATTGCCCATTGCAGTTTTATCTGGAAAAGGTGATGTCGCTGCAAGAAAGTGAGGAGGTGGAAGAGACGCTGGAGGCTGCGACAATAGGATCTGTTGCACACGATGTGCTGGAAAAGCTTTATCGTCCATTTTTAGGCAAGTTGCTTTCCGCGGATGATGTGGGTACTTTTTTCCCCCTTGTAAATGACACCCTGCAGCAAAGCTTTGCCAGGTTGTATTCGGGTGGCCGGATCGACTCGGGAAAGAACCTGCTGTTGTATCATCTTACCAAAAGATACCTGGAAAACATGCTGAAAGCGGAGCGCCGGCAACTGGAGCTGGACGCCGTGGATGGCAATGTCGTTACCTTGCTTGCGCTGGAGGAGCCGTTGCGTGCTCCCCTCAGGGTTGATGACGGCACTGAAACCGGCCGGGTTGTAAACCTTCGTGGGCTGGCCGACAGGATTGACCGTTCGGGCAGTATCGTGAGGGTCATTGATTATAAAACCGGAAAGATCAAACAGGGAGAGTTGTCGTTTAACGACTGGGATATTTTGTTTGATGACAGTGACAAAGCAAAAAACTTTCAGCTTCTTTGCTATGCCTGGATGTATAACGCTTTAAATCCGGCTTATGGCAAGATTGAACCGGGGATCATCTCTTTGCGTACACCGGGTAAATGGTTGCAAACCATAAAGGACCCGGATAAAAGCGGTGTTTTTGAAACAGAGAAGCTGAAGACTTTTGAAGCGGGCCTCAGGGGTGTTGTTCAGGAAATATTGCAACGAAAAATTCCTTTCCGGCAAACCGAAAATGTGGATAATTGTCAATACTGTCCGTTTAAGGCACTTTGCAACAGATATTAGACTGCCACAAACCTGGCCGTTGATGAGACTTGTTATATCAATGCTTTTTTGCTCTCGGCCAGCACCTGATCCAGTCCGTTTGGATCTTTACCACCTGCCGTGGCAAAGAATGGTTGCCCGCCACCTCCCCCTTTGATATGCTTTGCAAGGTTTCCCACCATCTGACCGGCATGCAGTCCTTTTTCTTTCACCAGCTTTTCATCGATCATGATGACGATACCCGGTTTCCCCTCGTGCTCGTGAGCCAGGATAAGAAACAGGTTCGGAAGTTTGTTTTTGATCTGAAAGGCCATGTCTTTGGCGGCTTTGGCGTCCATTCGGACCTTTGCACCGATGTAATGAATGTCGCTGATTACCTCTTTTTGCTGCAAAAGCTGCTCCGATTGCTGTTTAAGTTGCATTTGCTGCAATATCTGGAGCTCTTTTTTCATC
This sequence comes from Bacteroidales bacterium, assembly GCA_007122745.1. Lineage (GTDB taxonomy): Bacteria > Bacteroidota > Bacteroidia > Bacteroidales > UBA7960 > PUPG01. The sequence goes on along the minus strand of SKTA01000076.1, from coordinate 3,559 downwards.
ACATCCTGTTGTTGCAACAATTGTTTGAGTGCCGTAATGTTGTCTTTTGGATGCTTCAGCAGTGTCCGGATCTGCTCAATCGCATCTGTTTTCTCCTGGTAAAAGAGTTCAGCGGCACGTCCCGTGACCGCCTCAACCCTTCTGATCCCTGCAGCGATGGCACTTTCCGAAACGATGGAGAACAATCCGATCTGGCCGGTCGCGTTAACGTGTGTGCCGCCACAAAGCTCGGATGAGAAGGACTCGTCGAAAGAGACGACCCGGACGGTATCTCCGTATTTTTCACCAAACAGGGCGACGGCCCCCATTTTTTTCGCTTCATCCATGGTGAGCTCACGGTGCTCCTCCATGGAGATGTTTTCACGAATCTTTTCATTCACCAGTCGTTCAACCTCTCGGATCTCGTCGATGGTCATCTTGCCAAAGTGTGAGAAGTCGAAGCGAAGGCGTTTTTCGTCAACCAGGGAGCCTTTCTGTTGCACGTGTGCGCCAAGCACCTGTTTCAGTGCCGAATGCATGAGGTGTGTTGCCGTGTGGTTATTTGCAGTCAGCATCCTTTTTTCCTTATCAACAACGGCAATCGCTTTCCCTTCGATCTTTTCCGGGAGCTTGGGCATTATGTGAATACTCAGGTTGTTCTCTTTGCGGGTGTCGATCACCGGAAACCGTTCTTTGTTGATCAGGAGTGATCCCCGATCCCCGATCTGTCCGCCCGACTCTGCATAAAAAGGGGTTTGATCCAGTACAACATGGAAAAGGGTCTTGCCTTTGTTTGCAACCTTTCTGTAGCGGACGATCTCCACCTCTGCCTGCAGGGTTTCATAACCAACAAAAACGGTGTCTTTATTCCATGGTTTGAGTGTTATCCATTCTTCCATGTCAACAACTGCCGCATCACGACTGCGGTTTTTCTGGGCTGCCATCCCTTCTTCAAATCCGCGGATGTCGACCTTTAGGCCTTTCTCCTTTGCCATCAAAGTGGTTAGATCGATCGGGAAACCATACGTGTCAAAAAGTTCAAAGGCAAAAGCGCCATCGACCGATTTGATATCCGGGTTTGCGGCAATGTATTGTTCAAACTTCTGGATTCCGACCGACAGGGTCCGTAAAAAGCTTTGTTCCTCTTCTGTGATCACCTTAGCGATCAGATCTTCCTGTGCCTTTAGCTCAGGGAATGCTTCTCCCATGTGTTGCACCAGTGTTGGTAAAAGCTGATTGACAAATGGTTCTTTAAGGTTCAGGAAGGTATAGCCGTAGCGGACAGCTCTTCTGAGGATTCTGCGAATGACGTAACCCCCTTTGGTGTTCGAAGGAAGCTCTCCATCGGCAATGGCAAAGGATACGGCCCGCAGATGATCGGATACAACACGCATGGCAATATCTGCTTCCGTTGATGTGCCATATCTGATACCTGAAATACCAGAAAGAAATTGAATGTATGGCTGAAAGACATCTGTGTCATAATTGGATTGCTTGTCCTGCAATACCATGCAGAGCCGTTCAAACCCCATGCCTGTATCAACATGTTTGGCAGGCAGGTTCTTTAATGAACCGTCCGACAACCTGTTAAACTCAATAAAAACGAGGTTCCAGATTTCAATCACCAGCGGATGGTCCTGATTAACAAGAGTAGCACCGTCAACGGTTTTTCTATCCTCGTCTGAACGGATATCAACGTGTATTTCGGAGCATGGCCCACACGGTCCTGTATCCCCCATCTCCCAAAAGTTATCCTTTTTTGAGCCGTATAAGATCCTGCCTTCCGGAACAAATTTTTTCCATAAATCATAAGCTTCCTGGTCACTCTGCAGTCCGTCCTCTCTGGCGCCTTCAAATACAGTGACATAAAAACGGTCTTTGTCGATGCCGAAAACCTCCGTTAAAAGTTCCCACGCCCAGGCAATGGCTTCCGGCTTAAAATAATCACCAAAGCTCCAGTTGCCGAGCATCTCGAACATCGTATGATGGTAGGTGTCGTGTCCAACTTCCTCGAGATCGTTGTGCTTTCCGGAGACACGCAAACATTTTTGTGAATTGGCCACACGCTGATGCTTTGCAGTCACGTTCCCAAGAAAAATATCCTTGAACTGGTTCATCCCTGCATTGGTGAACATCAATGTAGGGTCGTTCTTTACCACCATCGGTGCCGAAGAATAGATGGAATGGCTTTTTTGCTTGAAAAAGTTTAAAAATGATGTCCTTATTTCGGAAGATTTCATCAAAAGAGGCTATATTTAGATTATTTTTTTTGCGATGTGTGGCAAAATTACATGATTTTTTTTAGTTTTGTACCGCGGTTAGTTGTTTTTGAGCCTAAAGTATTTCTGAAGCAGGCAGAAGACTAAATCAGAGAATTCCTTGCTATGAGCAAAGTTCAGTACCGTTTGAATACAAAATCTTTGGCCGTTGAGCGTGTTAAGCGTTCGGTCTGGGACAAGGTAAAGGCCATATTGCGTTATGCAATTGCCGGCATGCTTTTTTCCGTAATAGTTTTATTTATCGGATTTACATTTTTTGAATCCCCGAAAGAGCGCATGCTGCGACGTGAAATTGACCAGTTCCGGGTTCAGTATGATCTTTTGAATGACCGCATTAATGTCCTGGCATCTGTTCTTGATGACATTCAGGAACGCGACGATCATATCTACCGCGTGATATTTGAAGCAGACCCAATCCCTCGTCCCGTTCGCGATGCGGCATTTGGTGGTGTTGACCGCTATGCCCATCTGGCAGGCTACCAGAACAGCAAGCTGATATCTGAAACCATGCAGCGGGTTGACCAATTGGCCAGCCAGCTTTATATCCAGTCAAAATCCTATGATGAGGTGTTTGACATGGCTGTCAATAAAGCCGACATGCTTGCTTCCATCCCCGCCATCATACCAATCAGCAGAGGTACCGATCGGCTGATATCGGGATACGGTATGCGAATGCATCCCATTTATAAAACCATGCGAATGCATACAGGCGTTGACTTTACCGCCCCCACCGGAACACCCATCTATGCCACAGGTAATGGGGTGGTCATCCGTGCCGAACGTAACAACTATGGTTACGGACGAATGGTTGTGATCGACCACGGCTACGGTTATACCTCGCTGTATGCACACATGCACGAGATCAATGTCAGACGCGGCCAACGCGTAAATAGAGGAGAAGTGATTGGCAAAGTGGGTAATACGGGAACATCCACCGCTCCTCATCTCCATTACGAGATCCATCGTAATGAAAGATCGGTCAACCCGGTACATTATTTCTACAACGACCTGACTCCAGAAGAGTTCGAGATCATCATTGAACGCGCATCACGCGTTAACCAAAGCCTTTCCTGATTGGTTGAATCATTGAATGGATGATTGGTGTTAAGTGTTTAACGTTAAGCGTTTAGCATTTTTTAACCACAAAGACACAAAGGTCACAAAGGAAACACAAATAGAACTTTTGGTTAAACGCCCTCAACCCTCAACCCTCAACATATTTCGGTGCACAGGTCAAGCCCTGTGGCTACTGGTGGAATAACCTTAACCTTAACCTTAATCTTAATCTTAACCTTAACCTT
>SKTA01000014.1 GCA_007122745.1 Bacteroidales bacterium | reverse complement strand
AGGTTCAGAACCGTATCCATCATACCGGGCATCGAAGCCCTTGCACCCGAACGAACTGAAAGCAGGCAGGGATTCTCAACATCACCGAATTTCCCGCCCATGATCTCCTCAACATATTTCCGGTTGTTGTAAAGCCTTGGAACCTTATTCTGACCTCCTATTTTACCCTTGGCTTTCAACCATTTGAAAAATGTATTTTTGGGCACACTGACCACTTTAGGTTTTTTTAACATCAGATCGGCACTTCTTTTTGCCTCATAATCTGAATTGAGCTTTTTAAGCTCTTCATCAAGAATCTCAACAAAAGCATCCAGATTTTCCGGTTCTTTTTCAAACTCAATGATGTACTCATGGGCAGCCGACTCGTTGTTTTTCAGGTAAACGGGTGCAGCTGTGTATTCGGCCATGATCGCCGAGCACTTTTCACAAGCTGTTTTTAGCGCTGTATCAGTATTGTCAACGATCAATTCTTCTCCAAAAGCATTGATAAAGCTTTTTGTACGTCCGGAAATCTTGATCCGGTAAGGATTTAAATTGGTAAACCTTACAGTATCGCCGATCAGGTATCGCCAGAGGCCTGCATTTGTGCTGATTACCAAGGCATAATTGATGTCTGTTTTGACGTCAGCCAGTGACAGTACGGCAGGGTTTTCCTGACCAAATTCATCCATCGGGATGAATTCGTAAAAGATTCCGTAATCCAGCATCAGCAACATGTCGCTACCCTCTTTTTTGTCCTGGATGCCAAAAAAGCCCTCAGATGCATTGTATGTTTCCAGATAGCGCATGTCAGCTGTTGGTAATATTTGCTCGTATTGACTTCTGTAGGGCGCAAAATTGACACCTCCGTGAATGAAAAGCTCCATTTTGGGCCAAACCTCAAGGATGTTTTTACGTCCGGTGATCTCCAGAATCCGTTTCATCAACACGAGATTCCATGAAGGCACGCCACTGACGTTGGTAACGTTTTCTTTATACGTAGCATGTGCCAGCTTGTCAAGCTTTTCTTCCCAGTTGTCAAGCAGAGCGATTGAAAGATCCGGGATCCTGTAAAAATTGCTGTAGAATGGTGCATTTTGCAGCAAAACGGCTGAAAGATCCCCAACAAATGCCTTTTTGTTAAATTCGCTGACTTTATGACTTCCCCCCATGATCAGCCCTTTTCCGTCAAATATCCCGGTGTCAGGATAATTGTAGCAATAGAGGCTGATTACATCTTTTCCTGCCCGGTAATGGCAGGTTTCCAGGGATTCTTTACTGATTGGGATAAACTTGCTTCTGTCGCCCGTTGTTCCCGAAGATTTGGCAAACCAATTGATAGCTGAAGGCCAAAGGATGTTTTGTTCGCCTTTCAGCATCCGTTCAACAAATGGCATGACATCCTGGTAACTTTGCAAGGGAACCATGTCCCGAAACGCTTCGTAGGTTTTGATTTGTTCATAGCTGAACTTTTTCCCCCACTCAGTATTTTTTGCTTTGTCGATCAAATCCTTCAGGAGTTGCCTCTGAATCTCCTGAGGATTGATCCGGAATTGATTAATACGGGGGATCCTCCTCTTAAAATACCAGGCTATGAAGCTGTTTATGAATGACATTTAAATAGTAATCTTGGTAACTAAAAGCTACTTGTTTGAATGATGCATGCAAAAATAAGTATAATCAGGGGATGTTTGTGTATTTTTGTTTCAAAACTGTTGAAATACACTGATAATGATGTAAGTTTTTGATGTGGTTTATTTTTAATATTTTTGACAATCAAAAAGCAAAAAAGCTTGAGCCTCATAAAAAAAATAACCGGATTCCAGATCTATTCCCGCAAACAGCAGTGGAAGCTTTACCTGCTTGGGTTTGCCGCATTGATTGTGCTCGCATCGCTTTACTATGCCGATATTATGGTGCGAAAGATCGCCCGGGATGAAAGGCAGCGTGTTGAACTTTGGGTCGATGCGATCCGTAAAAGGGAAAGTTTGCTGCGCGACAGTGAAAGATTGTTTTTCGTGATACAAAACGAAGAAGCAGAACGGGTTGAGTTGATCAAGCAGGTCTATGATCGATTGAACAGGGATGACATTGACCAGGGAGCATTAACCTTTTATACCAATATTCTATACAGCAACACAACCATTCCGCTTGTGCTTACCGACGAAGAGGGGGAGGTGATTTCAACAAGTAACCTTGATCAAAGATTTTCCCATTACCGAAAGATGGAGGGTGAACTTGCCGATTACCTATCAAAGTATCCCCCGCTCAGGTTTACAATCATAGGTGGTCACAGGTATATATATTATCAGGATTCAAAAGTTTTTACCGAGTTGCGTGATATCATGAATGACCTGATTGACACTTTTCTCTCAGACCTCGTTGTTAACTCCTCTGCCAATGTTCCTGTGATTGTAGTGGATGCTGCCCGGCATGAACTGATCGCGCATGGTAATATTCAAGGTGTCGATTTTGATAATGAAGCGCAGGTGCAGGACCTGGTGTCTTCAATGAAGGGGAAAAACCGGTATCTGGAGGTAAACCTGCCCACTTATGGCCAATGCTATGTGTATTATACCAACTCTTTTTTACTGACACAGCTCCGGTATTATCCCATCCTGCAGCTCTTGGCTGTCAGTATCCTGCTGTTTGTTGCCTATGTCCTGTTCAGTATAGCCCGAAATGCCGAACAAAATCAGGTTTGGGTGGGGATGTCCAAAGAAACTGCACATCAACTGGGCACCCCTTTATCGTCGCTTCTTGCATGGGTTGAGATGTTGAAAATGAAAGGGGTGGACGATGAAACGATACAAGAGATAACAAAGGATGTGCAGCGTCTCGAGAATATTACCGAACGATTTTCAAAGATCGGATCACCGCCTAAATTAACCAATTCAAATGTTGTTCTCCCAATTGTGGAGGTGCTCGAGTACATGAAGAAGCGGACATCCAGCAAGGTTTCATTCAGACTGGCCACACCTGATGAAGATGTGATAGTACCCCATAACGGCAATCTGCTTGGCTGGGTAGTTGAGAATATCATAAAAAATGCGATTGACGCCATGAAGGGGAAGGGACAGATCTACCTATCCATTCAAGATAATCCCGGAGAGGTGTTTATTGATATTTCGGATGACGGGAAAGGAATTCCCCAATCTCAGCAAAAGGCCATTTTTAACCCCGGCTTTACCAGCAAGAAAAGCGGGTGGGGACTGGGTTTATCGCTCAGCAAAAGGATTGTCGAGAATTATCACGGTGGTAAGCTGTTTGTAAAACATTCATTGATAAATCATGGTACAACCTTCAGGATCATCCTGAAAAAAACAAATGGACTAGCGCTATGAAAAACAATTTAGCCTATGCTTTGGCAATATTGGTTATTCTGATTGTCAGCGGTTTTTCCATGTTTGGCGTGGATCGTATCATGCTGCACATGGAAAGTCAGAGTTTGCAGGCAGGGAAGACTGCTGTTTTGCATGCCGATCTTTATTATCAGGCGTTGGATGGCAAACTGATTACCCGGATGGATGCCCCTTTAAATAAAGTGATGATCACAAACCGTCAAGGGGAGCTTACAATATATGACCTTGAAGATCAAACCGTATACCGTGCGCAAGGCCTGGAATACAGTTCGGAGAACAATCTTATCTTCTTTTTTCTTACCGGAAAAACACAGGACCTTGGTTTGCGTGACCTGGGATTCAGTATCGACAGAACCGAGTTTAAGGATGGTTTGCTGATCACCCAGTGGATTCCACCCCGCGCACACAGCCATATGTTTTCATATATAGAGCTGGTTCATGAAGATCATCTGCCCATTTATGCTGCATATTATGATGCAGGAGGCAAGATGATTAAAAAGGTGTTTTATTCCGATTTTGAAATATATTCTGATATTATTCTGCCTCTTGCTGTTACGGAGTTTAACTATCTGCCCGGAGGCGACTCCATAGTGAATCGGGTCCGATTCTCTGATGTCAGGACCAACAGGCAGGCAGTGAGTTCCTGGTTTGACTTTGAAATACCTGATGATGCGCAACATATTGATTAGTTTTGTTTTGTTTATCTGTTCCTTGGTTTTGGTGGACATCGGGTCTTTTGATCTGAATGCGCAAGAGAGCTTTGCTAGTGATAATGACATGTTGATGGAGCGTTTTGCCGGTACTACAGAGCGCGAGTCAAATGAAACAAGCTTGCTTGTGCCGCGCAGCAATCGTTTGGTGGTACGTTATAACCCCGTTACCCTCACTTTTTCCGGGATGATGTTTGTCTATCAACGCTACCTTTCACCACAACTCCCTTCAGAATGTCTTTATCACCCTTCCTGCTCCTCATTCAGCAAAACCCTGATCAGGGAGTATGGCTTGATTAAAGGGGTTGTAGCAACTGCTGACCGGCTGATTCGGTGCAATAGGGTTGCTGCAATCGACATTCATCCATTGTTGATTGATTCGCAAAGGGGTAAAGTTACAGAGCAACCCGAAATTTACAGAAGGGGAGAATAATGAAACATTTATTAATACAAGTTTTCTTTTTTTTTGTTCTGATAATGATGACTTGTGTTGCTAATGCCCGGGACGTTGATGACTCCGGTCAACTGCGTCAGGAAATTGACTTTATTTTGCATTTGATTGCCCGTGAGGACTTTGATGCCGGAATCTATCTGCTTGATCGTATTGATAATCAGGATAGCTTTTTAAAAGACTCCTTGAATTATCTAAGTGGTTGGGTGATGTATCGCCAGAAAAAACTTGAAATATCGGCGCAGAAGCTATTAAAAGTTAGGGAGGAAAGTCCGGTTTTTCATAAATCCCATTTCTTTGGTGCATACAATCTGGCACATGTTGGCAGGCATCATGATGCGCAAAATACACTTGCACAAATCCCTGTAACACCAGGTGGCATGCATGAAGCGATGCAACGCTTTCAGATTAGTGGCGTTGCTTTGTTGCAGAACGATTTCAATGAATATCATAAACAAGCCAGCCATTTTAACGGCAACTTTCACGTGATGGCACAACAGGAGCGCAACATGGAAATGCACCGCCAACGTCTTGAAACCGCACGGACACCATCGCCCGCATTGGCTGGAATACTGTCTGCAGCAGTTCCCGGTTTGGGAAGGGTGTATGCAGGGAAAAGTTCGGAAGGGATCATCAGTTTTTTGTATCTGGCGGCCATGGGTTTCACCACTTATGATTTTTACAGGGGTGGCGGAGCCGGAAGCCCCATGTTTATCATTTCTGCCAGCGTAACAGGCATTTTTTATGCAGGCAACATTTATGGAAGTGCGGTAGCAGCACGAAGGGTCAATCAGGAATTTCGTTATGAAATGGAACAACGTATTTTGTTTGATATGCACATTCCTTTGCGCAACGCCTTTAATTGAAAGGATATATGCAGCTGACGATGTGTTCAAAAAGGCAGACGCTTTGTTTGCTTCAGAAAACTATTTTGAAGCATCAATAGAATATGAGCGCGTGTTGTTTTTCTCAGGATCTTCTGAAATACGTGCCATGGCTAATCTCCAAAAAGCACAGGCATTGAAGCAATTGGGGGCGTTTGGGAAAGCACGAAACGACCTGCAGAGATCTTTCCATTTTAGGGGAGACGACAGTTTGCGCTTTGAGATCCTCTATCAATATGCGTTTTGTTCATATATGGATAACAGGTCTGATGAAGCTTTTGCGACACTGTTGCAGCTGAAACATGCTTTTGGCCATTTCCCATTACATCGTTACTTCCTATTGCAGGCCATGGTGCTTGCCGACCTTCAGCAATGGGATGATTTGCGCACACATCTTGAATTATGGATTACAAAATATCTTGATGATGGTATTTTCTTGCAGAATAAGTTGGTAAAATATGATGAAATTCTTTCCGGCTATGAGAAGGTCTTCAGAATGGATGCGGAGCGCGCGCGATTGCGCTCAACATTTGTTCCCGGTTTGGGACAAATATATGCCGGGGAGTTCGGATGGGGCTTATTAAATGGCTTTTCACAGCTCGCCTCTTTGGCGGCTTTTGGGGTTATGGCATACAATGGTTACTACATTGCATCATTTTTTGCCGGTCTGGGACCCTGGCAGTCATTTTATTTTGGCGGGATCAGGCATGCGGGTGAACTGGCTGCCACAAATAAGAATAACCGTCTGGAGGATCTCCAGACGGCATTGTCAGTTTTTCTTCTTGCGGTAGATGCGTACCTTGCTGATAACTAGCTTACCACATAAAGAATCTGGGATTATCCACGTATTTACTGATGTCATCATTGATCATGCCGATCAATAACATAACCCAGTCAACAAAAGCGATAATCCCACACCCCCCGGCGGTTAAAATATAACCAATGATCGTACCGGTAGAGGTACCCAAATACGCACGGTGAATCCCCAGAGGACCAAGGAACCAGGCCAGGATGAATGCAATAACCGGATCCTTTTCCTGTGCGACAAATGTGGTAGTGGCAGCCATGGGTGCCATGCTGTTCATGGCCAGCATGTCAACCTGTTCAGCTTGCGCGAACATTTGATCTACTGCTTCATGGTCAAGATGATACATGCTTGCATTGGCCTGAGTGCTGAACAAGCCAAAGCATAAAAACAACAATGATAAAAGTGCTTTTTTCATAAAAAACCAGATTTTTGTGGATAAAATTCATTTCAAATATAATAAAAAAACAATAGCATACAATATCAACATACATTATTTTCAATTTATATCTATCTTTATAGTGTAATTTAATAAATAAACCAAAATCATATTTCATGAAAACAAAAATTGTATTGTTTATTGGATTGTTCTTCTTTTTATCAATAGGAACGATTGCACAGCTACCTGCCGGTGGAATGTTTGTTGGAGGAGCTTTGAGCTTTACAGTGACCTCTGATAAGGACGTCATTGGTAATACGACTACGGAAGGTCCAACCAGGACCAATTTAACCATTATGCCGCTAGCCGGGATGTTTCTGGATGACAATCTGTCCGTTGGTGCAGGGATTGGTTTTAGCCGGAATTCAGTGAAACGGACTCCGGGTGGCACCGAGATTGTTGACAGCCAGAACATGTTTCATGTTGCTCCTTTTGCACGCTACTCCGTGGGTGATGATCAAGCAGGTTTATTTGCTCAGGCGGGTTTCGATTTAGGCTTTGGTGGTACAAAATCCAAGTCCGGTGGTACAGTTACAGATGGTCCGGGCATATTCACTATGGGTTTTGGCCTGCGTCCCGGAGTCTATTACTACCTGATGCCCAACCTGAGCATTGATGCACACTTTGGGCTTATTGGCTATAATCTTTACCGCGAGAAAGATGCAAACGATGATAAATACATCGAAAGCAGGTTCAGCCTGAGACTTGACGCCAGATCTGTTAATTTTGGATTGATCTATTATTTATAGTTAAAGTCTTTATAAAAAAACAGCCGGACTCATTTGAGCCGGCTGTTTTTTTATAAGAAAACTTCTTACTTCTTTTCTTTCCTGAAGCACATAAACCAATCCAGGCAATATTGGTCGTCCACTTTGGTTTGAACGCGGTCTTTTGCGACACCGCAAGAGCCGGGAGGGGGAATGATCACGTCATCACCGGGCTGCCAGTTGGCTGGTGTGGCAATCTGCTCCTTGTCCGCCTTTTGCATGGCGATAATCATACGTTTGATTTCGTCCATGTTGCGCCCTGTGCTCAAAGGATAATAAAGGATCGCCCTTACTTTTGCCTCTGGATCCATGATGAAAACGGCACGAACTGCCTGCGTGGTGGATGCGCTGGGCTGCAGCATCCCAAATTTCT
>SKTA01000063.1 GCA_007122745.1 Bacteroidales bacterium | reverse complement strand
CCAAGAATCTTACCTGACTTATCCGTACAGGTTTGTACTTCATCAAAAGCAACCGTTCCTACTACCAGTAAACTCATTCAATATTCATTTTGACTACAGTTTCTGCTACCCTTTGGCCCAGACCATTTCCTTTTTTGATAAAACCGGGGTGAATTGGCTCATCGTAAGGGAAAAAATCGTTGCCTCTGATTGCTGATGCCCCAAATGGCGTTGACCAGTCGGGTCCTCCCATCACAATCATCCCAAAAATAAGCATTGACTGAAGTATATTCATTTGTGTGATTTCTTCTCCGGATGATACCCCTCCCGCTGTAACAAAAGCAGCTCCTATCTTTCCTTTCAGAGGCTGGTCTTCAAATGGCCACGAAGAGATAAACGCAGAGATGGGAGGCGACACATTGGCATTATAAACCGGGCTGCCCACAATAATGGCATGTGCATCAAGTAAATCCTGTGTGCTTACATCTTCTACTGATTTCAGCTCCGCCTGGACCCCTTCAACAGAAAGGACACCATCCATTACTGCATGCGCCATTGTTTCCGTATTACCTGTTTCGCTGTGATAAACGATCAGCACGGTGGGTTGTCCGGCCAGTGCGACGGTTGTCAATAAAACAAGAATGGTGGCAAACAGGCTTCGTTTCATTGGATTTGAGGTTAAAAATTGTGGTACAAGATGTTTATTCCACTGTAACCGATTTTGCAAGGTTCCTGGGCTGGTCCACGTTGCAACCGCGCAATACGGCAATGTGATAAGACAACAGCTGCAGCGGAATGGTTGCCAGCAAGGGCACCAGTGCTTCATCCGTTTCAGGAATTTCGATCACATGATCCGCCATGTCCCTTACGATCTGGTCTCCCTTTGTTACGATGGCAATGATTATCCCTTTTCGTGCTTTTACTTCCTGGATGTTGCTGACCACCTTCTCATAGCTTCCCTTCTTGGTGGCTATCACCACAACGGGCATCTCTTCATCAATCAGGGCGATCGGACCGTGTTTCATTTCTGCGGCAGGATAGCCCTCTGCATGGATATAAGATATTTCTTTTAGCTTCAAGGCACCTTCAAGGGCAACGGGAAAATTGTATCCGCGCCCAAGGTAAAGAAAGTTACGTACGTTCTGAAACTTTTTGGATATTTCAACTATCTGATCATTAACCTTTAAGGTTTGCATCACCTTTTCTGGTATCGCCTCGACTTCGGCCAGCATCTGGTGGAAACGTGACCTGGGTATACTACCACGCTTCTGGGCAATGGAGAGTGCCATCAGGGTAAGTATTGTTACCTGTGCAGTGAATGCTTTTGTAGAGGCAACACCAATCTCCGGCCCGGCGTGCGTATAAGATCCTGCATGTGTTTCGCGTGCGATGGAAGATCCGACTACATTGCAAATGCCAATAATGGTTGCACCTTTCGATTTGGCCAGCTCCACAGCAGCCAGTGTGTCTGCAGTTTCCCCTGACTGACTGATGGCGATCACTACATCATCTTCATTGATAACAGGGTTTCGATACCTGAACTCTGAAGCATATTCCACTTCTACAGGAATTCGGGCAAGATCCTCAAAAAGATATTCACCAACCAGACCGGCATGCCACGACGTTCCGCAGGCAACAATGATCATCCGCTTGCAATTCACCATCTTTTGTTCATAATCGATGATCCCTCCAAGCGATATAATGCCCTGCTTCAGATTAAGGCGTCCGCGCATGCTGTCTTTGATGCTGCGCGGCTGTTCATAGATCTCCTTGAGCATGAAGTGGGGGAACCCCCCCTTCTCGATGGAAGAAAGCTGAATTTCCAGGTGATGGATGTATGGTGTTTTTTGCTGGTTCCTGATCGTCTTTAAATCGATGGGGCCTTTCCTTGGAACAATGGCCATCTCTTCATCTTCAAGATAGACCACATCTTTTGTGTATTCAACAATGGGGGAAGCATCGGAAGCAATAAAATATTCGTCCTTGCCGATCCCTATCACGAGGGGACTGCCTTTTTTGGCAACAATTAACTGGTCCGGGTCTTCTTTAGAGATCACAACAATGGCATAAGCACCCACCACTTGATTAAGGGCCATCCGAACTGCCTCTTCAAGTGTGGCCCCTTCATTCAGCCTTATGTCTTCAATCAGATGGATCAGTACTTCGGTGTCTGTATCGCTTCTGAAGAGGTAACCGCGGTTACTGAGCTCCACCTTCAGGGGTCCGTAGTTCTCAATAATGCCATTATGGATTATGGCCATTTTCTGCGAAGGGCTGTAATGGGGGTGTGCATTTTTATAATTCGGCTCACCATGTGTAGCCCAACGGGTATGGGCTATCCCAATTGTTCCTGAAATGTCATTACCCTGCACAAGCTTATTAAGATCGGAAACCTTCCCTTGCGTTTTATAAAGATTTAAGCTACCATTAAGCAATGCCACTCCTGCACTGTCATACCCCCGGTATTCCAGTCTGTACAACCCTTTAACCAGTATGGGATAAGCCTCCCTCTGTCCAATATAGCCAAAAATTCCACACATAAAAAAGCTTATTGCTATTCAAAAACCGAATAATAAAGAATTAATTTCATGGGTTGCTCTAACCTTCCGGGGCCATGAAACACTACGCGTCCCGGCCTCTCATGAGCACGGAACGGGGTTAATGCCAAACCCAAATTTGGATGTTTTCCATCAATCAGCTCCTGAAAGTATTGCGTAATATTGAACACATACAGGCTATTGGTTTCATCAAACCGTCCGCCAAAATATTCGAGGCCCATTCTATAATCAGTCACAGGTGTCAGTCCGCCATCTTCACGGTGGCGAAGCAGCAGGAGTTGCGGGGGGACAAAAAACAATTCATTAATAAACTCCGTTTCCACCGGAACTACAAGTTCAGCTTTATTGATCAGCCAAACTTCATCGAGCAGATCATCAACAAAAGGAAGGAAAATATCGGTACGTACCTGCCCCAACGACTGTAAAAAAAGCAATGAATCTCCCTGGCTTAAATCCTCATCAATGATTTGTGCACGTAATGATTCGTGCGCATCCTCAAAACCAAAATGCTCAATGTGTGAAAAGTTATTTGCAAACTCATTGATTGGAAATCGCTTCATAAAAGAATCCTCATCATTATGATAATAGAGCTCAACTGCCGTGAACAATTGCAACATGTCAATCTGAAACATGGTGCCTTTGCCAAGAAAGGTATCACCATCGGTGGGACTGTCGGGCAGGTTATCATCAACAACAATCTTAAGTCCTTTGAATGTTTCCAGGTATTTGGGCACATTATCAAAGGTTTCGGTGCCATTGGCATCAATAAACTTTTGACCAAAGGCATCCGACAGGGGTATACGGATTTGCGGCATGCGCACCTCATCATTTACCACTAAGCTATCCTGAGGTAAAGGATAAAACGAAAACCCATTGGGGTCTTTTGTAATGGTTTCAGGGATATGCGGGATTGTAAAGTTTGAAAACAGGGTGTCCTTTTCCGGAAAGTTCTCACTCAGTTCATAAACATTAAGGGTAAGTTCTGTTCCCAGGGCACCGTAATAGCTACCCTCATAGGTCAACACCAGATAAACCGAGTCGAGTTGCGGATTTTCGCCTAATGATATTTCATTGCTCAGCAATCTGGTTTCTGTATAGATACTTGATCTTGTATTGCCAAAAACAGGGTCTTCCAAATAACCCAGTACATTCAGCCGTGTCAGACTGGTTGCAACGCTGTCGTCGCGCAGAGTGTGCGCTTGTAAAGAAATGGTATCGGTTGAAATCAACCGTGCCGGAGACTCAATCATATCGAGACCGATCTGATCTGCTTCGGAGCAGGAAAAGGTAAGGAGTGTTGTAAAAAAGAGCAACACTATTGTTTTTATAATGCCGAAAAAAACCCCGTGCAAACGGGGGTTTTGTGTTGTTTTCAAGGGTCAGATTTTTTTATGAACATTAGGTTTCATCACGGATTAACAGAACGCAAAGGTATAAATTTTATTATTGTTCCAAAACCGTTTCTGTTACCATTACTTCATCATAAAAATCGTTGTAAGCGTCGATATAGGTTTCCTTGTCATGATACTCGAGAAGCGGCTTGTCCTGTTCCCGTGCATATTTTTCAAGCTCGGGGTTTATTTTCTCCGACCCAATGATCACTCCATCCGCATAATCAATAGCGATTTTGCTGATATTCAAATAGTTTGGTTCCTCATACAGTACGAGTTTGGCAGAATCGACCCCTTTTGTCTTCATTTTTTTCGGCATTTCCTGATCCAATGCTCCCGGGAACTCGTCATCATAGATCGAATAAATCACTTTTGCATCTGAAAACATAGGATTGTCTTTAAGCACCTCCTTAAGATAGAAAGGCATCAGGCTTGTAAACCAACCGTTGCAATGCACCAGGTCAGGCGCCCAGCCCAATTTTTTAACCGTTTCTACAACTCCTCGTGTAAAAAAGATTGCTCGCTCATCGTTATCAGCAAAATACTGCCCATTTTTGTCGGTCAGTGTAAATTTTCTCTGAAAGAAATCTTCATTATCAATGAAATAGATCTGCATCCGGGCTGATTGAATAGACGCAACCTTAATAATGAGTGGGTGGTCCGTATTGTCAATCACGAGGTTCATCCCCGACAAACGAATTACTTCATGCAACTGATTGCGCCTTTCGTTGATACATCCGTAGCGCGGCATGAATGTTCTGATCTCTTTCTTCTTTTCTTGTATCCCTTGTGGCAGGTAGCGGCCAATATGACCCATATGGGACTCCTTCAGATAAGGTGTTATTTCCTGCTGAACGAACAATACTCTGGTCTTTTCCATAAACTATTGAACTAAATTACTGTGACAGAAAAAATAATATGCAAAATTACATATTTTTTTGCTATTATTCAAATAATCGTTATAGCTTTGCGGATTTGTTTTTTGGGAAAAGTTGCCAAACCCATTGATTTTTCGATAAAAGCCTCAAAACAAAGCAAAAATCAGCAATGAAAACATTTCAAACGAGGGCCGCATTAAATGAATGGCTGCTGCGCCAAAAATCTATCAATAAGATCATTGGCTTTGTTCCCACAATGGGTGCTTTGCACAATGGCCATTTGTCACTTATACGTCAGGCCAAAAAAGAAAACGACCTTGTGGTATGCAGTATTTTTGTAAACCCGATCCAGTTTAATAAGCCGGAAGACCTCAAGAAATATCCCCGCACATTGGAAACAGACCTGGAGATGCTTAGCGAACAGGCTTGTGATGCCGTTTTTTACCCGTCAGAAAAGGAGATGTATCCGGAACCGGAAAAAGTGGTTTACGATTTTGGGATGCTTGACAAGGTGATGGAGGGACGCTACCGCCGGGGGCACTTTAACGGGGTGGCTATCGTGGTAAAAAGACTCTTTGATATTGTTCAGCCACACCGTGCATATTTTGGCAATAAGGACTTCCAGCAGTTGCAAATCATCAAAGCTATGGTAAAAATGGAATCGCTGGATGTGGAAATCGTGCCCTGTCCAACAGTCAGGGAACCGGACGGCCTCGCCATGAGCAGTCGTAATGTAAGACTGAACAGGGAGCAGCGCCGTGATGCTTCACTGATCCATACTGCTTTAAAAATGGCGAAAGCGCTTTATACCACTCATGAAGTCCTCCAGGTCAAACAACGTGTTACCGAAAAGATCAATGCTTCACCACATCTTGAGGTGGAGTATTTTGAGATTGTTTGGGCAGATACCCTCCTGCCGGTTATTGAGAAAGGGGCAAGAAGAGAGATGGTTGTCGGTTGTATTGCAGTTTGCGCGGGAGAAATCCGCCTGATTGACAATATGGCATTTAATTTGTAATTTTGTATTGGAAAAACAGCACAAAATGTTAATAGAGATAGTAAAATCAAAAATTCACCGGGCAGTGGTTACCGCCGCAGAGCTGCATTATATTGGAAGCATCACCATTGATGAAGACTTGATGGATGCTTCTGGTATCATTGAAAACGAAAAAGTTCAGGTGGTAAACATAAACAATGGTGAACGCCTCGAAACCTATGTGATCAAAGGGAAAAGAAGCAGTGGAGAAGTTTGCCTCAACGGTCCGGCTGCCAGAAAGGTACAACCCGGCGACATCATCATTATTATCGCATATGCCCTCATGGACGCGGAAAAGGCCAAAACTTTTGTTCCTGCCATTATCTTTCCCAACGAAGAAAATAAAATTTAAACCACCATTTTGAGAACGGCAATCAAAAGGTATATCAGGGTGTTGCTATTCCTTTCAGTGGGAGTGCTTTTGCTGTATCTGATCACACGCGGCCAGAATGTGGAGCTGATTGTTCAGGAGCTCCGAGAGGCAAATTATGTTTGGATTTTCCTGGCGATGATTTGTGCTGTAATCAGCCATTTCCTGCGCGCCGTAAGATGGAACAGGCTGATTCGCACCATGGGTTACAAAACCAGCCCCTTTCAGACATTTTACGCAGTGATGACAGGATATCTGGCCAACCTGGCCGTGCCCAGAATGGGGGAAGTAACACGTTGCCTTACTTTGAGCAAGGCTTCAAAAACACCTTTTAATGCGCTTGCAGGAACCGTGGTTGCTGAGAGGGTTTTTGACTTTTTTACCCTAATGGCCATCGTTTTTTTTACGATTGTTTTTCAGTTCAATTTTTTACGCAGCTTTATCAGGCGAACATTCATATATCCTGCCATTCAAAAAGGAACGGAAAACTGGACACCCCTGGTTGCCGGGGTTGTCATTGCCCTTTTGTTGATCGCCGGGTTGATTTTTTTCGTGCGACACAGACAGGCAAACCCTGTCAGGTCAGGCTTCTTCCATAAGGTGCAAAGAAATTTCAATGGTTTTATCAACGGCGTTAAAACCATTAAAAGGATGCGCGGCAAAGGCTGGTTTGTTCTTCATACCATTCTTATATGGGGCTTGTATTACATGACCGTTTACCTGTGTTTTTTTGCCATTCCGGCAACTTCACACCTAACTCCTGTGGCCGGCTTCACACTTCTTGCAGTCGGCAGCCTCGGCATTCTTGCCCCCGTGCCGGGTGGCATTGGTACATACCACTTTCTAACCATCGTCACGCTACGTGAGTTATATGAAATTGCCCCCGAACCCGCCACCTCCTACGCGTATATTGCACATGCCAACCAAATAGTGATTAACATCATTTTAGGTATCGTTTCCTGGATCATCCTCTCTTTTCAGCAAAAAACAAAACAAAATGCATAGCAAACATAAATACCTGATTAGCAAGATTTTTGACTGTTATCAGTACGCCCGTTTGGAAAGGATTGTGAGATATTGGCGCTTTAAAGATCATGATATCGCCTTCACCAACGGATGTTTTGATGTTTTTCATCCGGGTCATGCCGATTATCTGGCCCGGGCAGCTGACCTGGCTAAAGTACTGATCGTCGGACTTAACACCGATCTGTCGGTACAGCGTCTCAAGGGCCCGGAACGTCCGATAAACAGTCAATCCGGTAGAGCAATCGTTTTAGCTTCCCTTTCGTTTGTTGATGCTGTTGTGTTATTTAATGAAGACACACCGGAACGGCTAATCGAAAAGGTTCGTCCGGACATATTGGTAAAAGGGAGCGACTACGAAGCTGAAGAGATCGCAGGTGCTGATATTGTAAAGCAAAACAATGGCACGGTACATACCCTTTCCTTTCTGGAGGGTTATTCTACAACCACCATTATTGAAAAACTCAAAAAGGCCCAGTAATTATTTGGCCAAAAGGCTTTTAAGAAAAAATAACTTTTAACAGGATTATTTATCTGTAACTTCGCACAAGGCTGAATAACCGGTTTATAACCTGAATATCCTTTTAATATGACTGCTAAACGGAACAAAAATTTTTCTCTGATATATTTACCGATCGTATTTGCATTCGTGCTTATTGCCGGTTTTTTTCTCGGGTTAAACCTTCGCACACCCGGTGGTTCTTCGCAGGAGGGGCGTTTTTTTTCAATAGGTCTTGATCGTTACGACAAAGTCAATGATGTAATCAATTATATTTATGATGCCTATGTTGACAGTGTCAGCCACGAACAACTCAAGGAAGACGCCATACACAGTTTATTGAAAAACCTTGACCCCCATTCATCCTACATCCCTGCATCCCGTTTCAGGCGGCTCAATGATCCGCTAATGGGAAGCTTTGAAGGGATTGGAATTGAGTTTAACATGATCAAGGATACCGTTGTGGTTATCAACCCGATTCCGGGAGGCCCCAGCGAGCGTGCCGGACTGATGCCCGGCGATCGTATTGTAATGGTAGAGGACACCTTGATCGCCGGCATTAACAAGTCTACCGACGATGTAGTGGGCATGCTACTCGGAGAAAAAGGAACCGAAGTTAATGTTTCGGTTTTCAGGATGGGTGTGCCCGATCTGATTGAATTCTCTTTAGTCAGGGACAAGATACCCTCTTACAGCCTTGATATTGCATACATGATCAATGAAGATACAGGCTACCTAAGGTTTAACAAATTTTCAGCAACCACCTATAATGAATTCGCTGCCGCAGTTGAAAAATTGCAGAAAGAAGGGATGCAGCGAATGATGCTCGACCTGCGCGGAAACACAGGAGGTTTTCTGGATGCAGCCATCATGATGGCCGACGAACTTTTGGAAAGGGGTCAGCTGATTGTTTATACAGACGGCCGAAAACGTGCGCAAACTTTTGCCAGGGCACGAAAAAATGGCATGTTTGAAACACAGCCCCTGGTTGTACTGATAGACGAATGGTCTGCTTCCGCCAGCGAAATTATTGCCGGTGCTGTGCAGGACAATGACCGCGGACTGGTGGTCGGAAGGCGGTCTTTCGGGAAAGGTCTGGTACAGGAACAGGTTCAGCTTGGGGATGGCTCTGCCCTGCGGCTGACAGTTGCACGTTATTATACACCGACCGGAAGAAGCATTCAAAACCCATACGATGATGGCGATGAGGCTTACTTCAATGAATTTTTACAGCGATATCAAAGTGGTGAGATGATGAGTCCTGACAGCATTCACTTTCATGACTCGCTCCGTTTTGAAACTCCTGCCGGTAGAATCGTATACGGAGGCGGAGGTATTATGCCCGATGTTTTTGTACCGCTTGCTTCCGTTGAAGATGTCTCGTTTTTTAACAGGGTCTCAAACAGGGGGCACATTTACATGTATGCTTTTGACTTTGCAGACAGGAACAGGGGTGAAATCGAAGCATATGAAAGCGCCAAAGGATTCATTGACAGATTTGTTTTAACGCCGGATACCTATGAGGCTTTTTTGCAATATGCTAAAGAACATGGAACAAGTATTCCTGAAAAGCCAAGCAAAGAAAGCGAACAAATGATTAAAAACCATTTGAAAGCCTACATCGGAAGGAACATTTTCGGTGCTGAAGTCTTTTACCCGGTATTGCACAAAAAAGATCGGGTATTCATTAAAGCTTTTGAAGCCCTGCAAGACGAAAAAATGATGGCTTTGTTAAGGCCGGAGTAGGAAACTAAAGGCCGATCTCATCAGCGATCTCCTTCATGGCATTGAGTGAACATTCTACAAACTCTTGCAGGCTCATGCCAAGCTTTTCACACTCCATAATGGTTTCGCGATTTACAGAAGCAGCAAAAGCTTTCTCTTTCATCCTTTTGGTAATCGATTTTGGTTTTACACTTTTGAGCTTCTTGTCCGGGTAAACCAAAGCCGTTGCAGTGATCAGGCCTGTTATGGTTTCACCGGCTGCAAGTGCATGATGTAAAGGTTTATGTCGTATTTGACCATGTGTGGCATGCTCATTGTGCAACATCACCGCTTCAACAACTTCAGGATCAATACCAAGCTGTTGAAGCATTCTTGCACCTTCCACAGCATGGGTGGCAGGGTCGGCATTGGTACGCTCAATGTCGATGTCGTGCAGCAAGCCGGCAAGGCCCCACTGGTCAGGATCTTCTCCCAAACGTGTTGCCAGGGCACGCAGCACCGCCTCTGAAGCCAGACAATGGTAAACCATTTTGTCGTTTTTGACGTTTTGTCTGAGCAGTTTAAGTGCTTGATCTCTTAACATAAAACATGGATTCAATTTGCAAAAATATTTTTTTGAATAAAAGATTTGGCAGGACGTAAAAACGATTACTGCATAGGTAAAACAGACTTTTTAGATTTCCACTGGTTCAATTTCAACGTGATCATGTTTGAGAACAAAATTCAGGCCAAACCGAAAATTCACGTTTGTGACGCTGGCAGGAGCAACAATAGGGGTCAGGAAATTATCTGTCATTATAAAAAATTGCACCGGACCGGGGTTAAAAACAAATCCCAGGCCAAGGTTTGAAAAACTCTTCTGGTTAATGGAAGCATTGGCAGCAATGGTAAACAGTTTACTGAACTGATACATTCCACCTATTGAAAATGCGGGATAAAAATGTCTGTTATGTATGCCATAAAATCCTGCACGCAGTGTAGTGTTTCCGTTGAGTCTGTAATGGGCTGCAACCGTAAACCTTGGTGAAAGCCAGGTTGTAAATGCCCCTTCAAACTCCTCCCCGTTCAAGTCATCAACAATGTCATCAAAAACCTCTTCAATATCAACCTCTTTCCCTCCAAGAAAACCTGCAAGCACGTCCAGTCCTTTAAAAGTGGAACTTCCGTTGACCTTGTAATTGCGCGTATTATCACTCCAGCGGATAAAACCCAGGTCACTAACCGAAAATATCAGGTTCCATTGATCATCAATCCTGTAGTCTGCGCCATATGCAATGGCAAAACCTGGGTTTCTAATCCGGCTCAGGTGGTCGGTAACCCATTTATTATCAACATCGTTATCAAAAGGAATGCCTGCACTGTAAAAAACAGCATCAGAATTTAATGCGTGAACATACATGTCGTCCAAAACATGGAGTTCAAGAACATCCGGATTCATGTAGACAGTTGACAGCCCATGCAAAAAACTGATTCTTGCGCCAAAGTGCCAGTCGTCCACTGCTCTTGCCATACCAACAGTATACTCCCGGTGTACATCTGCATTGATTCCAAAGGCACTCATATCCAAATGATTCCCGACGAGATGGGCATTTCCTTTTACAGCCAGTTCGACAAGTTCTCTGGGATAAAAAAAGCTCATATTATGCCTTTGTCTGATACCCAGCCAGAAAAAGTTATTATCGATCCTGATTCTGAAATGTAAAAAATCAATATCTGCATGCAAGTGCAGCATATTTTTATTAAATGTGTTGTCCAGAAGCTTCTGTGCACTAAGCGTATTGCCATTAATAGCGCTATTTAATACAAAACCATTATGAATGAGTTGCATTTGGATGGAAGACATCCCGGGCAACCCAAAACTGACATTGTGGTCGGGAACGGTGGCAGGATTCAGATAGCTGGTCTGAAACAAATCATTAAAAAATGGTGTTACTAACTCAGACTGTGCATTTGCCAATGTAACAGCGGCAAATATTACGATAGCGGCAAGAATATTTTTCACTGGTGTTGTTTTTAAAAGTTGTTATTAAAAACCCATTAACATCTAATGGCGGTGGGCCTAGCCTCCGAGGGTTGGTTTTACCAATACAGAAACCTGCATACCAAGAAAATGAGAGGGTCTCAGATTGACACTTTTTTCAATAGCTCCTGACGATATAACCCGAAATGTCATGTTTGCCTGAGAAGTGGATGAGATCCTGTCGAATTTCTCTTTTGTCATGCTCACGACAAAATAGGACTCCTGGTATCCGATTGGATCTCCGTATTCGTCGACATCCGGACTTTCTAATATATGCTGCAGGTTTTCGGTTTCAAACAAAGAGTCAATGATGTTGCCATTATCATCGAGAAAATCGACCTGCATGGAAAAAGTGAGGGGGAAGTTATTTTTTGTTTTTGTTAGTAATGATATTTCAAAATCGTCAATCGGATCGTCATCATCCAGATCGGGCCATGAGTCAATAGTGAACGGGTATTCAAAAGCAATATCCAAAATAGCCCCGGCGAGAGGCATTTCAAGTCTGGTGCTTAATGAAACGGAATTGGTGTCCAGAACAAAAAAGTCATGGGGGCTGTCAACCGGGTCATCAGGGTTAAAGTCTCCAAGGGCGTATGCACCTGAAAACATCAATCGGTTCGGCAGAAATGCAAACAAGCTATCCATATTGGAGTTCCAATTGTTTAACCTGAAATTTGTTTGCAGATATGGATTTTCGTCATCTGCACAGGCAGGATAGTTTTTTTCGGCAATGTTGAAATTAGTCCAGTTATCCCCTTCCGGTGGAGGGTCTTCTTTGTTGGCCAGGAGATAAATATCACCTAAATCGTTTTCAAATATCAAGGTGTCTAATAAAAACGAGAATGGAATTCCAACACTTGTTCCTATACCAAACTCGAGGTAGGCGTACTCAAGATAAAAATAAGGGTCGCCAAGGGCAGATTCAAAAAGGTCAAACTCAAGATCAACCTGAGAAACCTCCCCAAAATATTCAATTTTCCCAACCATCTTACTGTACCCAGGCGACTCTATAAAGATATACACATCCACTGCTCCGGACGCAGAACCGTCTGAGCTTAACTCTATTTCGTAAGTAATGCTGTTATAGAGTGTGACGCTGTTTTCAACACGATAAAGGTCAAAAACACTCCCTTCCAAATCAATATAGTGTTCAGAAGTATTTGATCCATCAGTCCAGTTTGCTTCAAGCAGCACAGTTTCATCGTTGGCAGTAAGTCCGGGGAAATGCAGGCTCACCAACACATCTTCATTAAAGTCCTTTTCAAACAGAACGGTAATGCTGCCCTCTTTTAAGTGAAGCTGCTTCATTTCGGAATCACTTCCAAGAATGAAATAATCTTCGTAAAACACATCAAAAGAGTAAGGCAAAACCGGTAAGCTTTGATGGACTGTCTTTCCCGGAAGAGACAAAACCGGATAAAAACCTGTTTCCTGAAAATATTTAATAACAAGACTGTCGCCGATAACTTCGATATATGACAGGTTTTGTCCTTCCTGCACGTCAAGAAGCTCCTCCAGTGTTACCTCCGAATTAAGAATCGGAAAACCAAACTCGGGCGAGAATGGATCAACCTGCATGTCATTGAACTGGTCAAAATCCGCACAGCTGCTAAAAAGTACAGCAAGGGAAGCCAGACATAAAGTTATTTTTGGCTTCAGGGTTGAAAGCCTCCTCGTGGAGCTTTTGAATAGGACCATTATGTGATGGATTTAAAAAAAGAATGAATGTTTCGTGTATAAATATACAAAAAAAACAAACAATTGTTAAAATATATAATTTAAACATTGCCGAGCAGCCATTGTACCAATAATTTTGCACTTACGTCCTCAAAGATCCGTAATAAGACGAACCTTTAAAAATGTCATTAGGTGTTAACACTTAGGAGAAAATAATCAAAAAATACCTGCTGGATGGTATTGCAGGGAATATAATGCAACCCTACATTTGTATCTTCTCTTCATAGTTTTTGGTAAAAAAGGAGCAGGCCTGACAACCGCTCCTTTTTTTATTTCTCTTTAACCATTTTTATATTCAGGATAGTCGATGTAACCTTTGGCTCCCCCATGATAAAAGGTCGACTTATCGTGCATCGCCAGGGGATGCCCGTTTTGTAACCTGTTGACAAGGTCGGGGTTTGAAATAAATGGTTTGCCAAAAGCGACCAAATCAGCGAAACCTTCATCAACAATGGCTTTGGCGCTTTCCTGTCCATGTCCGCCGCAGGAGATCAAAACTCCATCATATAGTTTTCTGTAAAATGGCACAACACTCCTATAGGGGTTTTCATGCCGTTCTTCCGGAGTCATCATTTCACTGATATGAAGGTAGGTCAGATTGTAGTCATTCAGTTTTTCTACAATAAACCCATATGTTTTTTCCGGTTGGGAGTCTGCCATCCCCTCTTTAACCGATCTGGGAGATAGCCTCAGGCCAACTTTTGATGCCGGTGCATGGCGAAGCACCTCATCCAGAACCAAAAACAGAAAGCGCGCCCTGTTTGCGATGCCCCCCCCGAAATCATCCTCGCGCCGGTTGGTGCCATCCATTATGAATTGATCGATCAGGTATGAATGTGCACCATGAACTTCCACTCCGTCAAACCCGGCCTTCAGAGCATTTTTTGCTGCCCGGCCAAAGTCTTTCACAGCCTTATAAATATCTTCCTCTGTCATGGCGTGGGATGGCTCATAAGGAAGCCTTCCCTCAGGAGTTAGCACCTCTCCGGACGGTGTTACAGAAGATGCTGCCAAAGGGGGTTTCCCCTCCGGCTGATTCAGCCGATGCGACCACGGGCCAACATGCCAGAGTTGCAGGAAAATCTTCCCGCCGGCCTTATGTACTGCCCCTGTAACTTTTTTCCATGCTTCAACCTGCTCCTCAGAATAACATCCGGGAGAACCAGTTAAACCATATCCTTCCCGGGAAATCTGACTTCCTTCTGCAACGATAAGCCCTGCCGAAGCACGTTGTTCATAATACTCTGCCATCATATCGTTGGCTTTGAGTTGAGGCTGATCTGCCCTGCGGCGCGTCAATGGAGCCATTACAATACGGTTGCTGAGTAGCATTCCTGACAAATCAAATGACTGAAATAACGGGTGGTTCATTGTTGTTTTTTGTTTATTGTTTATTATTCTTTGTAAAGGAAGATTTGTGTTTACAAAAAGTGTAAACCTATTTCAGGACGACACACACACACTGAGACTCGATGGATCTCAGATCCCAGCTTTCAGATCCCATTAGCACATCTGCTAATTTACAAATCTTCACGCCCTTCGAGCTTCCAGCTTCGAGCACATCTGCTAATTTGCACATCTGCTAATTTGCACATCTGCTAATTTGCACATCTGCTAATTTGCACATCTGCTAATTTGCACATCTGCTAATTAATACATTTGCACCTATTGGCCATTCTTTGCGGGTCAGTTGCCCGAAAAGGGTACACCATCCTTAATCCAGGGCGCAGGCTCCATGCCACGCAGCTGGTAATCAAAATACTCTTTCATCCGGATGGTGTAATCGATTTTGTTTGGATACTTTTGAAGATGGTGGGGTTCATCGCGATATTGTAAAAAGATCACATCCTTTCCGGCACGCCGCATGGCCAGGTAGAGTTCTATCGACTGCTCCCACGGCACCGCTTCATCCACGTCGCCATGCATGATAAGCATAGGGGTGTTAATTTCGTGGGCATAGAACAACGGTGAATTTTCAATATACAGGTAGCGCCGGTCAAAGATGGAAGATCCCAAACGGCTTTGCCCTGTCTCATATTGAAACTGCCGGGCCAGTCCTGTTCCCCACCTGATCCCACCATAAGCACTTGTCATATTTGAAACCGGAGCTCCGGCAATTGCCGCTTTGAAAAGATCGGTTTGTGTAACCACATAGGCGGTCTGGTAACCGCTCCACGAATGACCATGCAGCCCGATCGCATCGGGATCGGCTATTCCCATCTCTATGATCTTTTGCACCGCCGGCACGAGCGACCTGACCGCCGACATACCCGGACGTCCCTCTACAAAATGAATGTCGGGTAAAAAGACAACATACCCGTTGCTTGCATAGTAGCCAAAGCCCGGACGGTGGTTGATGACTGTCTGGTTAAAGTCATGCAGGCGCTGGGAAAATTTCTCATAATAGTATACAAACACGGGATACTTTTTCTCAGGATCGTAGTCGCCGGGTTTAATCACAATGCCTTGCAGAGGCACACCATCTGCAGAGTAATAACTGATCAGTTCCGCTTTGCCCCAGTTAAAGGGTTCCAGCTGTTGCTGCAGATTAGTAAGCTGCCTTGGGTTTCTGAAGCGCAGATCGGCAATCCAGAGATCTGGGAACAGATCCTGTGACTCCTTTGTAAACAGTATGGTATTGCCATCTTTTGCAAGCCTGTGCAAACGCAGGTTTTGACCCACGTCAAAGACCGGGCTAACCCCTTCACGATTCAGCCGGGCGGAATAAATGGCCCGCTCTTTGGTCTGATCACAAAAGCCTTCCAGCAAAACCGTTTCGCGAAGTCCGAACAGCGGATCTTCATCGAGTTTTCGAATCCGCAAAACACGCTGATTCTTACGCCCCCATCCTGCCGTAACATTGTTCATGGTTCCGGCCCAAAGGTCTGCGCGCCAAAGGTCATACCGATCATAGATCAGTGCCGTGTATCCGTCTTCCATCCATCCTGCCATGCCATAAGAGGGCAAAGTGGAGGGCCTGTCGTGGGTTTCGCTGTAAAAAGGAACATCGAGTTTCTCCGTGAGATTAATATGTTCCCCGGTGATGGTGTTCATAGCATGCCAATGGGAGTCGGAAAAGTATAACACATGCCTTCCGTTGGGCGACAGGGAAACATTGCCCTGCATCTCTTGAATCACCGGTTGTTTCTCGCCGGTAAACAAGTTCATCACATACACATCACGAAACCAACCTTCCCATGTGATTCGCATCTCATATGGACGTGCACTGCTGACCAAAACATGATCACCGGTGGGTGCAGTTTGTACATCATGATACCTTTCACAGGCCAGCCATACCACTTTCCTGTCATCAAAATGAAAAACCGACATGAGGTTTTGCCTGCTGATGCGGCTCCAGCTTTCTTTCTCGTGGGTCTTAATAATGGGATCATTCGCATGCCATACGTCAACTGCGGCATCCTGTTGCAACGAATCGACAACCGATTCAAATACAGGTTTATTTTCCGGTTTTGCGGCAAACCGCTCAAGCCTGAAGCCAAAATAGAGCTTTGAACCGTCCCTTGTCCATTCCAGCCTGTTGTCAAAAGGGAGAAAATAGCCCTCCGGGGCATCTGCTTGCGACAAAAATATTTCGGGTTGATCCTTGTCGGGATGCCAGAATTTCAGTTCGGCTGTTTCGAGGGTGTCTTCTTCAAGGTCTTCTGCACGCATGAAGGCCAGTTGTGACATCTTTTCATACCAGGCGAACCGGCTAAATTTCGCTTTCCCTATAGTATCAAGGGGGATTTTTTTAAGACCCAGGTTTTCCAGTGGCAGGTAATACAATCCGTTGTTGTCAATGATTGTGTCTTTCCGGGTAAAAACAAGGCTGGTTGCCAGGCTGTCAATAGTCCAGGAGTCAACAAAGGGCAATGTCCGCTCCTGCCGGTTTTCCATGTTCAGGATGAACAGGTCCGACCCTGCCTCCCTGAGGGCTTTGTTTTGTTCCTCTGTAAGCAAGGTGTCTTCCTTAAAAGCGTGGTGCAAAAAAAAGAAAGAGCCACTTTCACTAAAACGCGCGTTGCGAACTTCTGCATATTCAACCTCCTCACCGCTGTTTGGGTCCAGTAATAAGGCGCTATCGTTCGGACGGTTGTTTTGGGATGCTTCCTCCATTTCCTTTAGTGGCGGACGGCGCAAAAACAACAGCCAGCGGCCATCGGCAGAAAACTGCGGGACATGGCCCCTGTCAATACGATGGCGGGTTTGGCCGTCAGCAGAAACAACCTCACCGTAACCGTCGCCGCGGTCAGGAGCCGCAGTGTATGCAAGCCAGCTTCCATCTTGATTTAGCTGCACCTGATGCATGCTGAGATGGTGAAAGTTCATTACATCCTCAAGTGTCATTGGTCTGCGTTCAGCAGCAACCCATAAAGAAAAGACACAGGAGACAAGCGTGTAAACAAAAAGTTTTCGAAACATTATTGAAATTATTGTTTTCATGAATGATGAATTTGATCTCTGAATAGGGTGAAAACACCAAATATACATCAATTTTTAAAACTGACCGGCAGGGTTTAAGGGGAAGACAGGAAAGTGTTTGCTGTTTAAAAAAACATGCAAGCGAGCACAAGTAACTTCTGCATTAATTTACTGGTCTTGCAGGTTTTCAGACGATTCAGGGTTCAAAGGCAATGTAAAAAAGAAGGTACTGCCCGATCCTTCAACAGATTCCACCCAGATGCGTCCACCCATGAAATTTACCAGTCCACGGCATATGGCGAGACCCAAACCGGTTCCTTGTCGCTTGCCATCCTGGTAATAAACATTATGAATCTGGGTAAAGCGATCAAATATGAACTGATAGTATTTTTCAGGAATACCGGGGCCGGTATCTTTTACAAAGAACAAAATTTCATCTTTCTTTTCTTTTCGGCAGCCAAAAACAACATCACCCTGCTCCGTAAACTTCAGGGCATTCGTTAATAAATTATCCACCACCTGCTTAATCCGCTTTCTATCACCCGTGAAGCGTGCAATCTGTTCGTTTGATTCGCATTGCACGGAAAAGTTCAGTTGTTTTTCCTTAATGTTATCATTTCTCTTAAAAAACATGTGAGTTTCCAGCATCAGTTGTTCCAGGTCAAATGTTTTGTTAACCAGTTTTACCTGGCCAGACTCAATCACCGACAGGTCGAGTACATCATCAATCAGATGGAGCAAGTGCTGTCCGCTGCTTATGATGACGTCTGTATAATGCTTGCGTTGTTCATCAGTAAGATCATCCTTTTGCAGCAATTCTGCAAAACCGGTTATACCGCTCATGGGGGTGCGGATTTCGTGGCTGACATTGGCGAGAAAAGCAGTCTTCAGCCTGTCTGTTTCTTCAGCCTTTTCCTTTGCAATCTTTAGCTCCTCTTTTTGTTGCAAAAAGTTTTCGATCAAAAAGCCTATCCTTCTAAATTCGTTACCCGATTTTTTAAGTGCAGGAATATTCCTGGTGTTATGGTTGCCAATCACGTCTGCAATTATGTCCAACGGTTTTCCAACCCAATAATACAACAACACAGATAGCAATAACAAACCAAAAATCGCAAACCAAACCATAATTATTATAATTCGAATGGTATTGGTTCTCAAAAGATCGGCAAAATCAATACGTTTTGAAAATTCAAGACAGGCTATAATCTCCCCATTCCAGTGTTTATAGGGGATCAACTGGTTTTTTGTCAGCGACTCTGCCTGACCCGGATAACCATATTCAAAGGGTCGCAAACTTACTTCGCTCCATGTCAGTTTATCGAGGAAGTCAATGATTTCATGGTCCCAGCATTTTGCCATGAAAAGATATCCAGAAGGCTCTGTTTCCCTTTCCTCGTCACCTGTGGCATGGATCGTTGCTCCCTGTATCAGAATCAACGAGTCACCTGCAAGTGTATAAAAGTCAACATACTTTTCATGGTATAACTTTGAAAGCAATGTTTCAGAAAAAGTGGTGTCCGGCAAATAGCGTGCGCAACCGGTAATTTCACTATGAGTAATTGTTCCATCCAGCCCCATAACCCAAAGGGCATCCAGATCAAACCAATACAAAACCTGCCCAAGATTCTCTTTTGCCCAGGATGGGTTAGGATGGTTAGCAAGTTCTACCATTCCGTCCCATAAACCATAATCATAAGCCACCCAAAAAATATGCACTTCTTGTATGTCGTTAATGGCGTTTGTGGCTTCGATGATTTGGTTGCGGCTGTAGTCACGGAACATCTCTTCCTGACTTCGGCTGAAGTTCATAAAAACAACAATCGCCAAAATCGAGATCACGAACAATGATATAACGACAATGTATAGTTTTTTTTTGGTGCTCATAAAAATGGAACTTTCAAAATGTCATTGTTTCTGAACCAGTTGTTAGCGGTTTCGTGGTCACATGACTTAGATAACAGCAGGCTTCTTTTGAACAATATATCTGTATCCAAATTTACATGACATTTTCATACAATTATGCAAGTTAGTAAAATATTATTATAAACGTGTTGACGGATTGCTTTCTTGTTTTTACAATGCCTTGTCCTTACATCCTGCGTCCTCGCCAGTAACGAGCTGTCTGTTTATATCTGCGATCATCCGTTTCATCCGTGTTATCCAAGTGCTATTTGATTTAATAGAACACTGATGACACCGATGCAACTGATTTATACGAATTAACCCTGTCTGACGTCCGTCTTCTTTCGAGCTTCGAGCTTCGAGCTTCGAACTTCTTGTCCTCAACCTTAATCTCAACCTTAACCTTAAACATATTTCATCAAAAAAAGTTTGCTACTTTTGATATAAGCCTTAATCAATAATTATCATTTAACAAGACCATACGCTAACGGTGCAGTGAAAGATCGTTTGCTACATCAACAAATTATGCAGGAATTTACAATTAACGGCGCTACAGGAAGCAGTAAAATCATACTGGACAACATACCCGATTGTTTGCCGGACCTTCTTCCCGGTGCCGATGTGTTTGTCATTACAGATGATCAGGTAAAAAGCCATTGGGGTCATTTCTTTCCAAATGCCCCGGTTTATGTGATGAAAGCAGGGGAGAGGAGCAAAACCATCGATACAGCCACCGATATTTGTCGTTGGCTCACCAAAGTGGGTGCCGACCGTTCATCTTTTATACTTGGATTTGGAGGTGGTGTTGTTTGCGATATGACCGGCTTCGTGGCATCTGTTTACATGCGGGGGGTCAGTTTCGGCTATGTTCCCACCAGCCTGCTTGCACAGATTGATGCCGCTATTGGAGGTAAAACGGGGATAAACCTGGATGGCTTCAAAAACATGATTGGCACATTCCGGCAGCCAAAGTTTGTGTTGATTGACCCACAAACGCTCAACACCCTCCCTGATATTGAGTACCGAAACGGCCTCGCTGAAGCGGTTAAACATTGCCTGATAGCTGACAAATCGATGTTCAACATGTTGATGGAGCACATTCCGGATATTCTTGCAAAAAAAACCAACCTGATCCGGCAGCTGATCGAACGTTCCGTTCGTGTTAAGGTGGATATCGTAAACAGGGATGAGCTGGAAGCAGGAGAGCGCCGAAAGCTAAACCTCGGACACACCTGGGGACATGCCGTTGAAAAAACCGATACCATACCCCATGGTCAGGCTGTAAGCATTGGTTTGGCCTTTGCTGCAAAGCTTTCAGAACAAAGAGGCATGTTAAAAAAAACTCAGCGACAAGATATTATCAGACTGCTTCAGTTGCTGGGATTGCCAACCGAAACAAATACACCGGCTGCATTGATCTATGATGCCATTCAAAAAGACAAGAAAAAAGAAGATGACAAGATCCATTTCGTTTTTATAAAAGAGATCGGGTCCGTGGAGGTGATTCCCATAACCATGAAAGAGCTAACCAAGGGTTTCATATAATAAACACAAAAAGAAACATGGCCTTATACGCTGTTTTCGGACAACCGGTTTTGCATAGCAAAAGTCCGCAGATGTTCCGCCCTTTGCTTGATACGTCAGATCATTACACAAGAATCCGTCCCGTATCAGCAGAAGACATGATCCATTTTATTCAGGATCTAAACATCAAAGGGGCCAGCATCACAGCACCTTTTAAGGAAGACATTTTGCCTCTTGTGGATTATGTAAGTGAGGAGGCAAGTGCAATTGGAGCGGTAAACTGCATTCGAAATGAAGGTGGTATAGTTTTGGGGCATAATACCGACCATAAAGGTGTGACAAATGCCCTGGAAGAGGCGGGAGTAAAGCTGCAGGGGGCGAATGTACTGGTTCTGGGTGCCGGCGGAGCGGCAAAAGCGGCAGTGTTTGGCTTGACCAGGGCCCGGGCAAACGTTTATATTTCCAACCGCACCCACGAAAAAGCAAAGGCTTTGGCCGGGAGGTATGGCGCTGATCTGATACCGTGGGAAAGAACTGCAAAAACACCGTGGTTCGATGCTGTTGTATCAACCCTCTTGCCTGAAGCGATCCCTCCATTTGCCGGATACATGGCCTTTGGCTGTTTGCTGGATGCTGTTTACAAACCTTCCAGGATGTCGGAACATGCCCGATCCCGCAGGATAAAAACCATTCCGGGCGAACGCTGGCTGATCTGGCAAGGGATTGAGGCAGCCCGGCTTTATATCAACAATAAAAAAACAACCAAAGAAAAGCCAATCAGCCCGGAAACTCTTGAGCAACATATGGCGGAGAAACCCTGCCCGGAAAATCTCTGTATCTTCGTGTTAAACGAAAAAAGCAAAAGCGATTTTGGCGAAGGGGATTATGATCTGGTGGTCTCTGCCTTCGGGAAAAGCGACAAATGGATTGCAGCAATCATTGATGAAGAAAAGCATCTGGCCTTCGGGGGTTAACGGAAACATAATACAGACAACATGAACAGTTTTGGCAGAATTTTCAGGATACACATTTTTGGCGAATCACACGGACCCTATACAGGCATATGCATGGATGGTTGCCCGCCAGGTATACCTTTGTCGGCAGAAGACTTCGGTGCAGACCTCGGTCGCCGAAAGCCGGGTGCAACCGGAACAACAAGCCGGATTGAGTCAGACCATCCTGAGGTCGTCAGCGGCGTGCACAACGGCTTTACAACCGGCAGTCCGCTTTGCATCCTGTTCAAAAACGAAAACATCAGGCCCGGCGACTACCAGCACCTTCGTCACACCCCCAGGCCGGGCCACTCCGATTTTGTTGCACACAAACGTTTCAAGGGGTTTAACGACCCCCGGGGAGGGGGCCATTTCAGCGGAAGGTTAACGCTGCCCCTTGTTGCGGCCGGGGTGGTGGCAAAAAAAATCATCAATGAAGTATCAATTGCCGCGAAGCTTATTGAAGCCGGTGGCAGAAAAGATATCGACAAAGCTGTTGAGGAGGCCCTGCTGGAGGGGGATAGCATTGGCGGATTGGTTGAATGTCGTGCATTAAACATCCCCATTGGCTGGGGAGAACCCTTCTTTGATTCGGTGGAGTCGGTAATCAGCCACCTGGCTTTTGCTGTGCCGGCCATCAAAGGGGTTTCTTTTGGATCGGGGTTCAGGGCTGCCGCCATGAAAGGCAGCGCGCACAACGATCCGATCACCGACAGCAGTGGAAAAACGGCAACCAACAATGCCGGGGGGATTTCGGGCGGACTGACAAACGGGAACGAACTGGTTTTCCAGGTCGCCGTTAAGCCCACATCATCCATCAAAAAGAAACAAAAAAGCCTGAATACCGAAACGGGAAAACCTGAAACCCTGGGGGTGAAAGGGCGTCACGACGCCTGCATTGCCTTAAGGGTGCCGGTGGTGATCGAAGCGATAACCGCCATTGCGCTGGCGGATTTCAAGCGGATTGCTGCGAATGGCTGAAGCAACTACAGCGGCCAATAATGGGAAGCCCCGCGCAAAAGCGGTGGCCACAATGCGGGAATGACATAAATTTTCTTTGTTGGTTGTTCGTTGTTTATTGTCGGGATTTCCTTTGCGCTTGTAGGTTTTTTCTTTGTTTGAGTCGCGACTCCACAAAGCAAAAGGCCAAAAGCCACGGCAGAGACGCGCCGGGGGCGCGTCTTTACGGACCATGATACGAACTAAAACACAAACGCGCCACAAGGCGCGTTTATACACCAAATCTTTATTCACGATTATGTAGCCGGCTTCCCGCAATCGGACGACATTACGATGATGGTGATGAGGT
>SKTA01000179.1 GCA_007122745.1 Bacteroidales bacterium | reverse complement strand
TTGTCGGATGGGGCGGTACGGAAGGTGCACTGCGATCAACAGTTGCCAGAATTCAGGAGGAGGGGAAAAAGATTAGCCACGTTCAGTTTAACTACATCAAACCACTTCCTAAGAATACACGACAGATCCTCTCCAACTTTAAAAAGATTGTCGTTTGTGAACTTAACAACGGACAATTTGTCAACTACCTGAGGATGCTGTATCCCGAATATCCCTATCATCAATTTAATAAAGTGCAGGGC
This sequence comes from Bacteroidales bacterium, assembly GCA_007122745.1. Lineage (GTDB taxonomy): Bacteria > Bacteroidota > Bacteroidia > Bacteroidales > UBA7960 > PUPG01. The sequence goes on along the minus strand of SKTA01000179.1, from coordinate 7,706 downwards.
CTGCCTTTCCATGTGCAGGAACTGACGGAGGTGTTCAACAAACTATTGGAGGAGTAATATGTCATTATCAAATAGAATCAGCAAATCACCCGTAGAACTGACTAAACAGGATTTTGTAAGCGACCAGATGGTGAAATGGTGTCCCGGTTGTGGTGCACACGCAATTCTGGCTGCCGTTAGCAATGTATTTCCAAAAATAGGGTACCGGAAAGAGAATTTTGTGATGGTTTCAGGTATCGGCTGTTCTTCCAGATTCCCTTATTATGTAGATACTTTTGGGTTTCATGGGATACATGGACGTGCGGCAGCCATTGCCAGCGGGCTAAAAGTTGCCAATCCCGGACTCAGCGTTTGGATGGCCACCGGCGATGGAGACTCCATGGCCATCGGTGGAAACCACTTTATTCACATTATGCGCAGAAACATCGACATCAATATTTTGCTGTTTAATAACCAGATCTACGGCCTGACCAAAGGGCAGTTTTCACCAACTACCCCAATTGGCACGGTAACCAAGACTTCACCTTATGGTACCATTGAGCATCCGTTTACCGTTTCCGGTCTGGTGCTTGGTGCCCAGGGTACCTTCTTTGCCCGTGTGCCCGACAACAATGTCAAACTGATGACAGAAGTGCTTTATGAAGCTGCAAAACATGACGGCACATCGGTGGTGGAAATCCTGCAAAACTGTATCATCTTTGCAGACAAGGTGCACGAACATATCACGGCAAGGGATATGCGGGAAGAGCGCCAGCTTTTCGTTAAGCATGGTAAGCCCATGATCTTTGGCAAAAACAGAGACAAGGGGATCATCCTAAACGGTCGTCACCTCGAAGTGGTTAAAATCGGAGAGAACGGCATCAATGAGGATGACATACTTGTTCATGACCAGTATGCCCAGGACCCGAGCATCCACAGGATGCTTGGCAGATTGAAAGCGCCCGACTTCCCGGTCGCAGTGGGTGTGATCCGATCAGCCGCATTTGACACTTATGATGACCTTACGGAACAACAGATTGAGACAGCAAAGAAGACATCAAACATCAAATGTGTGAACGACTTGCTGCGTAGCGGAGACACCTGGGAGATTGAATAACGCCATGGGTGTTGTTCAAAGGGATAGCTTTCGCATAACAGTCATCTCCTACGCAGGTGCTGCTATTGGTTATTTGAACAAAATCCTCCTTTTTACCAACTTTTTGGAAACCGAGCAGGTTGGACTGGCCAACCTGATCGTGTCTTTATCGCTGATATATGCGCAGTTTGCTGCCTTGGGCAGCCGCAACATCGTGATCCGGTTTTTCCCTTTTTTCAACAACCCGAAGAACCACCATCATGGATTCTTGTTCGGAATGATCGCCATTGCAACAGGTGGGTTTGTCCTGGCCACCCTCTTGCTTTTAATCGTTCGGGAGCCTTTTTTATTGCTATACCGGGATTCCAGCCCCCTCCTGGTTGAATATGCGTTTTACCTGATACCGCTGGCCCTGGCCAATGTGTATTACAATCTCTTTGAGGCATACCTCAGATCGCTGTATGATAATTTGTTACCTTCGCTTGCGCATGAGATCATCCTCAGGATACTGATCACATTGTCGATTACCCTTTTTGCAACCGGCATCATTACCTTTCCTTTATTTGTGCTGATCTATGTTGTGGCAAACTGCATGCCTGCCGTGTTATTGGTTTTATATACCGCAGCAAAGGGATGGCTGCTGATCAAACCGGTTTATTCTCCACTGCTTCGGAGACTGGGAAAAATCATGCTGGTTTATGGTTTATTCTCCCTGCTCACAAACCTTAGCACCTTTTTGTTTGTCAGCATTGATGGATTAATGGTTGCGGGAATGATTGACCTTGGCGCTGCGGGAATTTATACCACCATGGTGTTTCTTACCTCCATCATGCTTATTCCGTTTCGCTCCATGGTAAAGGTGTCGGCACCAATTGTTGCCCAAATGTGGAAAAACCGGGCAATCGGGGAGATACAGTCGGTAAGCCGTAAGGCCAGTGCCGGCAGCATGGTGGTTGGGGCAGCTCTTTTTGTAATGATCTGGGTCAACATCGATGCCATCTTTCAGCTGATGCCTGAAGCATATTCTGCCGGAAGGCATGTCTTTCTGATCCTTGGCGTTGGCAAACTGTTTGACATGAGTGCAGCACTAACGTCTACCATCCTGGTTACATCAAAAAAATACCGCTTCGACCTTGTCTTTACCCTGGCAATGGTTGCGGCTGCAATAGCATTCAATTATTTGCTTATACCTGTGTTTGGGATCAACGGTGCAGCCCTGGCAAGCATGATCACCCTGGTGCTTTTCAACCTGCTGCAAATCCTGTTCATTCGCTATCATTTTGGCATTATCCCCTTTAGGAAGAAACAAATATGGATACCCGTCATCATCACAATTATTGTATTAATGACCTTCATGATTCCGGCAACCGGCAGGTTTTGGCTGGACGTGATCAGCAGATCAACCGTTGCGATGCTTCTTTTCCTGATACCTGTGAAAATGTTGCATGTTTCCCCTGAGCTAGAGGCGTGGCTAAACAGGATGCTGAGAAAGCTAAAAAGCTTTTATATTGGGTAAACCACTTTTGATTTTTACCTATTCGCCGATGTTTACAAGCACTTCCTTTATTTCAATTGCAAATTCTATCATGTCGTCAGCAAGCATCTGCCGCAATTGGTCAAGCTGACCGCCCATCATTTGCTCCAGCATGCTGCGCTGTTCGGCGGGCATCTGCTTAAGTTCTTGTTCCATTTCCGCCAGCGCTGCCATAGCCTCCTCACGCTCTTCATCGGAAAGATGTTCGGAAAGCCCATGAACCGAAATGGTGGTTTTGAAAGGGATCATCAACCCGTTGATGGTTCGGTAATCTTTCATTCGAACCACCGGCTCAATCATCCGCACATCTCCCTCATCAATTTCTGCCATGGCCGAAAACTTCATTTTGCGCAGCACCCAGTGTTCATCGTCAAAATACAGGCTAAGACTGCCTATAGGCTCTTCCATATCATCAAACGCCTCCATCAACACACGCATGTCATCAAGAAAAATAACATGTGTATTCAGGTCGTCAATGCGCTCAGTACCCATATATCTTGAATTCATCAGCAAATGCTCGAACACCTCCGGGGAAAAGAAATCTGCGTCTACCATCGGCGAGGTAGTATGCATTCCCATATCCGAAATGGACCCCCAGAAACTGTCTGTTTCCACTTTCGAGACAAAGTAGGGCCGGCCATTATCGTATTCCTTATGGTAATGGGTGGTAAAATTGCTGGTAACTATTTTATAATCATCAACGGTTCTGATTGACATTTCGTAATGGGCACGCACCTGTTCCAGCATCTCTGCTGCACGCGGGTCATTATATTGGCTGAATGCAGCTTTGGATGTAACAAGTAACATTGTCAAAAAAAGCGTATGAACAAAAATTTTCTGCAGTCTTTTCATTTTTTTTTAATTTGGTTAATGACGTTAATTTATTCAAAAATAATCAATATCAATCAAAACACAATAAAATCGGACACTTACCTTCAGACTTTCAGCCGGCTTTGTTGTTCATAAAAACATAGACCCCATCTTCTTATCATTAAAAAAGACTGATATCTTTGTATGGATGATGCCATTTTTATGAATGAGAGAAACTATAAACTTCTTAACACCGGTAATGGGGAAATTGTTTTCCCACTGGCAGCACTTCAATGGGGTCAAACCCTTTTTGAGCATGCTGTGTTCCTGAACAGCAACAATTACATGCACGACAAATATGGAAGCATGCAAGGGGTTATTGCCTTAGGTGCGGCCGATCAAATACATGCGAACAACAATGACCCGTTTGATCAGTTGAAGGCATTCTCTGACACTTGCAATGACTGGCTTTTTGGGTTTTTTGGGTATGAATTGAAAAATCGTTTGGAGCGATTGCAGTCAAAAAACCCGGACCATGTTGACATGCCTGACACCCATTTTTTCAGACCTGTTATTCTGATTTTTCAAAACGGGGAAGGGTGGCAGGTGGGTTGCCTGCCCGGTTATGGCAAACTGTCAGATCCCGATTATGTTTTCCAGAGCATTTGTTCTTTTGCGCATAAAAAACCTGATAAGGTTGTATTACCAAAAGTAAAAGCCCGTGTTGATAAAAATAGATATCTCGAGCAGCTGCACGCCATCAAGTCGCATATTCAGCTAGGTGATATCTATGAAATGAATTATTGTGTGGAGTTTTTTGCCGATCAGGCGGTGGTCAATCCCATTTCCGTTTATGATTCCCTGAATCGCGTGTCGCCCACACCCTTCTCCTCGTTTTACCGGCTGGATGACAAATATCTGATGTGTGCCAGTCCGGAGCGTTTTCTGAAAAAGCAGGGTCAAACCCTGATTTCTCAACCGATTAAAGGAACGGGTGCCAGGGGAGGGTCGCCGGAAGAAGATGAACGTTTGAAACAGGCGCTTTACCACGATGTAAAGGAGCGCAGCGAAAATGTCATGATTGTTGACCTGGTCCGGAATGACCTGTCGCGAACTGCAGAAAAGGGGAGTGTGAAGGTGGAAGAACTTTTTGGGATCTATACTTTCCCGCAGGTTCATCAAATGATATCCACGGTTGTGTCAAAGCTGGACCCGAAGCATCATTTTGTGGATGCAATCAGGCATGCTTTTCCGATGGGGTCGATGACAGGTGCACCGAAAATCAGGGCCATGGAGCTGATCGACCTTTATGAGGATACCCGCAGGGGGCTCTATTCAGGTGCCGTTGGGTATATCAGTCCGGAGAAAAACTTTGACTTCAATGTGGTGATCAGAAGTGTTCAGTACAATGCAAAAAAAAGGTATCTTAATTATATGGTAGGTGGTGCCATTACAGCAGCCTCTGTGCCTGAGAAAGAATATGAGGAGTGCCTGTTAAAGGCGCGGGCCATGGAGCATGCCCTGGATGCCGTTAAGCATCATCAGCAAAAACAAGTGTTCATTTAATCTTTTAAAGTTATGAGGCTGAAAATATTTTCTGTTTTATTATTGATGTTTTTGTTGTTGATATGGGCTGAAAGCTCCTTTGCACAAAACAGAAGTGTAAGGGACATGTCACCTTCCGAACGGATCTTTGTGGGTGGATTTTTTGGATTGCAGATTGGCACCTTTACGGCCATCAGTTTGCACTTGCACGGAGGCTATATGATCACCGACAGACTTTCGGCAGGCCTGGGGGGTAACTATCAGTACACGCGCGATGCCTTTTATGGTGAGTCTTTGTCATCACATGTTTACGGCAGCAATATTTTTGCCCGTTTCGATGTGGCGTCAAACTTTTTTCTCCATGGAGAATATGAGCGGATTCAGGTCAGGACTTACAGGTCGCTGCAAAATCCGGGTGAGCGCACCACCCTCACCGAGAATAATTATTTTGTGGGTGTTGGTTATGGATTGCGGGCTTCAGAACGGGTCAGGCTGAATTTACTTTTGCTGTATAATTTTAATGACGACAGCAGGGTTTATTTTGACAATCCCTTCTTCCGGGTAGGGGTTGACGTGTTTTTATTTTAGTTATCCGGCCGTTTCTTTTTGTTTTGTTAAACAAAACCAGCATGTTTATGGTTTTTTAGATAAACAAATTGAATTCAATGCATCATTAATTAAATCAATAAGTATATGAAAACGGATCTGGAGATTGCAAGGGCTGCAAAAATGAAGCCCATTACCGAGGTTGCTGCAAAGCTTGGACTCAAAGAGTCGGACCTCTATCAGTACGGAAAGCATATTGCCAAGCTGCCTTTGCGGCTGATCAATGAAAAAGAGGTCAAAAAGAAGAAACTGGTGTTGGTTACCGCCATCACACCCACACCCGCCGGAGAAGGTAAAACAACGACCTCGATAGGTCTGGCAGAAGGACTGAACCGTATAGGTGTTAAAACCAGTGTCGTCATTCGTGAACCTTCGCTGGGACCGGTCTTTGGCATCAAAGGTGGTGCTGCCGGTGGTGGCCGGGCACAGGTGCTGCCGATGGAAGACATCAACCTCCATTTTACCGGCGACCTCGCAGCCGTTGAAAAAACCCATAACCTGCTCGCTGCTCTTCTTGACAATCACCTGCAAAGCAAAAACAACGCCCTGAACCTCGACCCAAGGAAAATCGTCTGGAAAAGGGTGATTGATATGAATGAACGCGTCCTGCGCGACATCATCGTCGGACTGGGTGGTCCAAAACAGGGAATCCCACGTCAAACCGGGTTTGACATTACCGCTGCATCGGAGATCATGGCGGCGCTTTGCCTTGCAAAGGACATTGAAGACCTGAAAGAGAAATTCGGAAACATCCTTGTTGGCTTCACATATGACGATAAACCCGTTTATGCAAAGGAGTTTCATGCCCAGGGTGCTATGGCTGCACTGATGAAGTACGCGATCATGCCAAACCTGGTGCAAACCATAGAAGGTAATCCTGCCATCGTGCACGGCGGACCTTTCGCCAACATCGCCCAGGGTACCAACACCCTGATCGCCACGAAGATGGGACTTTCACTGTCAGATTATGTGGTAACCGAAGCCGGTTTTGCTTCCGAGCTGGGGGCAGAAAAATTCCTGAACATCAAGAGCCAGTATGGCGGTTTGTCACCAAACGCATCCGTAATAGTAGCTACCATCAGGGCTTTAAAATATCACGGTGGAGCCAAACTTGCAACACTGAAAGAACCTAACCCTGAGGCTGTTTTCAATGGTTTGGAAAACCTCGAAAAACACATCGAGAACATCCGCCACTTCAACCTGAAGCCCGTTGTGGCCATCAATAAGTTTTACACTGACACCGATGAGGAGATAGAGATTGTCAAAAAACGTTGTGAAGAGCTTGGTGTACGTGCAGCCATCTACAATGGATGGGAAAAAGGGGGAGAAGGCGCCCTGGAGCTGGCAGAACTCGTTAAGGATGCAGCCGAAAGCTGCACAACCTGCTTTAAGCCACTGTACGATTTCAACTGGGATATCGAAAAGAAACTGCACACCATTGCCACGAAGATGTATGGTGCTGACCATGTTGAATATACTGTGAAGGCAAAGTCTCAAATGGCCCAATTTGAGAAAATCGGATTGGATAAACTGCCTGTTTGTGTGGCAAAAACACAGAAGTCGTTGTCGGATGACCAATATAAACTTGGACGACCTAAAAACTTTACCGTTAAGATCAGGGAGTTTGAGATAGCCGCCGGAGCAGGTTTCATCATTCCAATTGCCGGTACAATCATGAGGATGCCCGGATTACCGTCCATGCCATCAGCTGAAAAGATTGACATCGACAACGATGGCAACATATCAGGATTGTTCTAAAAAGATGGCTGTTACCCGCGAAGTCAATCATTTTTATGGCAGTCATTTTGAATGGTTTACGATAAAGTGAAACCTTTTGGACATCTTTAAAGTATACTTGCATAAGCATTGTCTATTTAAAACCAAGTTACACAAACTGCACTTTCTCAAAACTTGTCGTCAAAAGATCAGGTCTTATTTCGACTCAATTGGTTTTGAAGGTGATTGGACTCCCAGGTAACAACCGGCAATACTTTACCCTAAAACGGCAGCCTTATCAGGGCTGCCGTTTCGTTTTAGTGGGTGTCCAATCCGTGTCGCATATATATCAGATGCTCCAGGGTTTTTAATATTTCGCTCATGTACTCATTTACAGCCCGAACGCTGCCTGGAAGTGTA
>SKTA01000096.1 GCA_007122745.1 Bacteroidales bacterium | reverse complement strand
TTGCATAAAACCATAAAAAAAGTGAGCAGCGATATTGAACGTTTCTCTTTTAATACCGCCGTGAGTGCATTTATGGTATGTGTAAATGAACTTACAGATCTGAAGTGTAATAAAAGAGAGATTCTGGAACCGTTGGCGATCATTGTTTCATCCTTTGCGCCTCATATTGCAGAGGAATTGTGGCAACTGCTTGGTAATCGTGATAGCATCGCATTGGCCACATTTCCCGATTATGATGAAAAACTTGTCGCAGATGATGTGATCGAATACCCGGTTTCATTCAATGGTAAAACCCGCTTTAAGCTTCAATTGCCGGCCGATGCTTCGCGTGAAGCTGTTGAAAAGGCTGCGCTGGATGCGCAGGACGCTCAAAAGTGGCTTGAAGGCAAACAGATTAGGAAAGTGATCGTTGTGCCGAAGAAAATTGTAAATATTGTTGTAAATTAGCCTGAACCTCTATCAGGGTTTGATTTGCCATATAGAAACCAAAATAATCCAGTCATGGTTGTTCAGAGAGCTCTAATAACCTTTACGGTGTTTCTTGTTGTTGGTTTTTTTGCTTGCGATGATGATGCGGATGACCGAAACAAGTTCTTGGGTCGCTATGAAGTAAAGGAGCAAAGCCTGGAAACATATGTACCACGAAACGATTATGAAGTAAGAATTCGAAAAGATCTGGCTACAACCGACGAGGTTATTATTTATAACTTTTATAATCTTGGGATTGAAGTGTATGCCGTTGTTAATGGAAATTCTTTAACAGTACCCCGGCAACAACATCAGGTTTACGAATATGAAGGAAGTGGAAACATGAGCGGTAATGTGATCACCGTTGAATATACCGTGAGTTCAACGCAGAATGACAGCAGTTTTTTTGACAGGTTACGAGCGGAAATGACTTTGGTCGATTAAGGTTTAATAAGATATTTTCTAAACAATACGCAAATGCTGAAAGCTGAAATTAATACGGAAAAAGGTAAGATGCTGGTGCACTTTTATGAAAAGGATGCCCCGGGAACGGTTAAAAACTTTGCTGACCTCTCCCGAAAAGGTTTTTATGATGGTTTAATATTTCACAGGGTGATCCCCGACTTTGTGATTCAAGGGGGTTGTCCGCACGGAACAGGAATGGGAGGCCCCGGATATACCATAGATTGTGAACTTGAAGGCGATAACCAGTATCACGACAGAGGCGTCCTGTCAATGGCACATGCCGGTCGCAACACCGGAGGATCACAGTTCTTTATTTGTCACAGCAGGGACAATACCGCACATCTCGACCGTCAGCATACCTGTTTCGGACGTGTGGTTGAAGGTTTGGAGGTGATAGACCAAATCCACCAGGGCGATAAGATAGAAAAGATTACCATTATTGAAGAATAAAGGTCTTCGTGTAAGCCGTTTGTTGCTTTAGGTTATACCAGGGCTGCTATTCAGAACGCAGCGCATTTACGGGGTTTGACCGGGAGGTTGTCCAGGTTTGAATGCTGATGATCAGGGAACTTATCAGAAGTACAATCAGACCGGAAACGAGAATCCATAACGGATTTATGTTTATGCGATAAGCAAAGTTGTTAAGCCAACGCTCCATGATGAACCATGTGAGCGGGAAGGCGAAAACAAAGGCTATTGCAGAAAGAATCACCGACTCCCTGTTAAACAACCACATCAGCCGGTTTACAGATGCTCCCAGTACAATTCTGATGCCGATCTCCTTGGTGCGGCGTTCCGCAGCAAAAGCGGCCAGTCCGTATACTCCAAGCAAGGATATAAACAGTGCCAATAGTGCTCCGGCAGTCAGAAGCTGAGCAGATTGTCTTTCCTGGTTATACTCATGCCTGATCCCCTCGTCAAGAAACATCATGTCCGGAATATAAACCGGATCAAAACCTTGCAGTATTTCTGATATGGCCTGCTGCAAAGACAGAGCATCTCCTGGTGCAACCTTGAGATACACATGCGGAAAACCGGAACGTGCATTGATGATTGCCAAAGGGCCAATTTCATTGTGTAGCGACTTGAAGTGAAAGTTTTCAACAATACCTGCCAGGGGTCCGGTTATGCCAAAAAGATCCAGCTCCTTATGGATCGGTTCTTCGAACCCCAAGGCACGCACCGCCCGTTGATTTAAAATAAATGCACTGTGCAGATCCATCTCAGAATCGGGATGGAAAAACCTCCCTTCTGCAAGTTTGATCCCCATGACATCGAAAAAATCCTGATCGACATAAATAATGTCGGAGGTAACACCGGTTTCCTTCGCAACACCAACCTCTGCAACAAGGTCAACCCGGTTATGGCCTCCAAACAGAAAAGTGGTGCCGGAAACCCCTCTGACGGCAGAAAGTGCGGACAGCTCACTTTTTAACGCCGGAAATGATTGTGCCAATGTTGATGACAGATTTCTGACCACAAGCACATTCTCCCTGTCAAAACCGGGATTTTGTTTCATCATGTAGTTTGTTTGACGGCTCACCACCCACAAACTGCTGATTACAAAGAGTGTAATTGTGAACTGAAATGTTACCAGCACCCGGCGGAACCATTTCCCTTTTGTCCCCTTCACTGTTTCCCCCTTAAGGATCTTAACAGCGTCAAAAGAGGAGAGGTAGAAAGCCGGATACAATCCGGAAAGGATGGCTGTAATTACAAAAACCGATAAAACGGTAAAAATGCCCTGGGGAGAAAGTAATATGCTGATGTTTCCCGGAACCCCGGCGTGTTGAGAAAATAGGGCAGATAAAAGTTCTGCCACAAGAAAAGCGATCAAAAAACAAACTGCGGTAATAACCAATGATTCCATTATCAGCTGTTGGATTAGCTTAACCCGACTGGCACCTGCAACCTTTCGCACTCCGATCTCCCTGGCCCGAAGCATGCTTTTTGCCGTTGCAAGGTTTACATAATTGATGATCGCCACCAGAATGATAAAAACGGATAAAATTCCAAATAGCCTGAGGTTTCTATAGCTTCCGTTTTCTTTGATTTCCCAGATCAGGTTGGAGTGAAGGTGTATGTCGGTCATGCGCATGAGAGAATGGACCAGTGAAAGGGTTATGCCGTCATAAGCCGGGTTGGCGGCTATCAGGTCTGCTCCCAGGCTATTTAGTTTCTCTTCAAGGAGCTTTGTGTCAGCACCCTGATAAAGTTTCAAATAGGTATAAAAATTGGTGCCGGTATCTTTTACCTGTGAAGGTACCTGGTAGATGTTGGCAATGGCACTGAAAGTAATATGGCTGTTGTCAGGAGGGTCTTCAACAATTCCAGTGACCTGAAAGTTTTCCCCTTCAAGTTCCACCATTTGATATAAGCCTTCAAAAGGGTTATCAAACAATTGACTTGCTGTAGACAGGGAAAGCACCAGTGTGTTGTTGTCTGACAATGCCCGCTCCGGATCACCTGCCAGAAACTGATAGGAAAAGATTGAAAAAAAGGTGGTATCAGCAAAAAACAGATCAGATAGAAAAACAGATCGTTCGTCGACGGTGACCTGTGGATGAAGGAAGTAGGTCGTCATGCGAACAAAATTTTCAACTTCGGGAAAATCTCTCAGGGCCTCTTCGGCAAGTGGGTAGATTGCGGTTGGGACCTTGATGGGTTCACCCTGCCCCAATACTGCCATTGTCTGGACCCGGTATATCCTGTCGTGGTCTGAAAAAAACTTGTCATAACTCAGTTCGTAAAGAATGAATGCCCATATGAATAAAACAATTCCTACACCCAGTGAAAGTCCGAGAATATTTATGGTATAGGTTGCTCGTTGATTTCTGATGTGACGAATAATCCCTTTCAGATAATGATGTAACATAACGGTTTCGAAGTTTATTGGTTTATTCGTAAACTAAAGACCTTACCGGGTTAATGCTTGCTGTGCGGTAGGACTGTATCAAAACAATGCCCATTGCCAGTAGCAACATGCCACCGAGGGCGGCAAAGAGCGTCCATACAGGGAAGTCAATGGCATAAGCAAACCCTGCGAGCCATCTGTCCATGTAAAGGTAGGCAAGCGGGAGCGCGATGAGAGCTGCAATTAGTACCCACTTAGAAAATGACACAGACATCCTGAATAAAACAGAAATGACGGAAGCCCCGAGCACCTTACGGATCCCGGTTTCCTTCTGTTTTTGCTGTGCCGTATATGAAGACAAACCCAAAACACCCAGCATGGCAATGATGATAGCCAGAAGGGTAAATGACATAAAAAGCTTTCCGAAGCTGCGTTCGTTTGCATACTGCTTTTCAAGGTGTTCAGACAAAAAGTGATAGTTTAAGGGTTTTGCAGGGAAAAGCTCTTGCCAGATGTTTCCAAGTGTTAAAACAACTTCACTTTCAGGGTTGTCCGTGTAGTTGCTGACCACCCAGAATGGCCGCTCCAGATAGCTGGGTCGTGCCATCAGGGTGTTGATCATCATCGGTTCAACTTCATGATGTAGCGAGGCAAAGTGGAAATCTGCCAATACACCCTTAACACGGTATTCAACACCAGCACGCGTAATCGTTTTCCCAATCGGGTTATCCCAGGTGGCTCGGCGAATGAATGCTTCATTCACAACGACATATTGTGTTTCGAACTCGCCGTCGCCCGAGAACCATTCTCCCTCAACCACCTTTAGTTGGAGTGCAGCCTTGTAACTGGGGTCAACCCATAGCCGATGGGTCATTAAACCGATATCCATTTCCTCAACCTCAACCCCCTCCATGTATTGACGCCCCCCGGGAAAGTCGGAGCCGATGCTTTGTGCCTCCACCCAGGGATAAGCTACCAGCGCGTTCATCAACAGGTTTGCATCTTCTTGATTGTCAGTTTCAACCACAACAATCCCCTGACTTTTGAAACCGAGGTCCTTGTTATGCAAATATCGGGTTTGGAGCATTACGACAAGGGTGCAGGCGACCAGGGCCATTGACACCGTGAACTGAATGATCAGAAGGAGGTTCCTGGGTTGAAACCTGCCGGGTTTGCTCCAGAACTCCCCTTTAAGGATCTTCACCGGCTGAAATGAAGCCATGTACCAGGCAGGGTAGAGGCCGGCAAGCATTCCGAACACGCCAATAAACAATGCAAGTAGGAGGATCCATGACCACCAGGGGGTGTCTGCCAGGCTTAACCGGGTATCCAGAATCTGGTTGAAAATCGGCAGGCTGACTTCAACCAACAGCAATCCGGCAATGAAACTTATTCCTGTGGTCAGAAGTGTTTCGGTGTAAAACTGGCGGGCCAGTCCTGCCTTGTTTGCTCCCATTACCTTGCGCAATCCAACCTCTTTGGCCCTTTTGCCTGACTTGGCAATGGTAAGGTTCACATAGTTAAAACCAGCGATGAACAGCACAAACAATGCCACCATCGATAGAATCCATACCTTTGAAAGTGTCCCCGCTTCCACCATCTCTCCGCTGAAAGGGCTTCGTAACCGGATGTCGGTAATGGGAAAATAGTCAAGCGCCAGGTTTACCCCCATCCCTTCAAATTTGTAGTTGACCTTTTCGTCAGTCATCTCATTGGTTTTCCTTTTCAGAAGGGCCATGTCTGAGCCGGGAGCCACCTTTACGTAGGTCATGGCGTTAATGTTGGCATCCCATTCGTAAAAATTAGCGCCCGAAGTTTCCAGCAGGCTGGGGTAAGACCTGAGAAGGTTGTACCGGATGTGACTGTTGGTCGGGCAGTCTTCAACGATACCTGTCACCCTGTAGGGTTGCTGCCGGCTGCCCAGGCGCAGCACTTCTCCCATTGGGTCGCTTTCGGGGAAAAGCTCATTGGCAAGTGTTTCAGCCAACACGATCGAAAAGGGTTCTTCCAGGGCTGTTTGCGGGTTTCCACGAAGCAGGTTGAAAGAAAAAATACCAAAAAAGGAGCTTTCCGCATACAAACCATATGTAACGTTCCTGTGGCGGTCATCCTCCATCCATACTGTAACAGGCTCATACCAGTGGGATATGCGGGTCATCTCCAGCACTTCCGGAAACTCATGCAGGATGTCGGGTCCCATGGCGTGACTTGTTACAGATTCCTCCATGATATCACCCTGCATGTCGAGACGAAAACTGATCCTGTAAATGTCGTTTGCATCCCCATGAAAGCGATCGAAGCCGATTTCTCTAAAAACATAGAGAAAAATCATGAGACATACAGCCATGGCCGTTGCCAGACCAAAAAGGTTTATAAATGAAAATGAGACATTTCTCTTGAACTGTGTGATGCTTGTTTTCAGGTAATGGCGGATCATGGCATTTTTCTGTTAGCTAATATAAAGCTGCCTCCGGTTGCTTCCGGAGGCATGATGTTGCGATTCGGCAATTGCTGATTAGTGTGCTGCTGCAGCTGCTGCCAGAACAAACTCCGTGCTTTTGTCTTCTGTAACGATCTGGCCGTCAAACAGCCTGATGATCCTTTGCGCATAGGAAGCATCCCGCTGGGAGTGTGTTACCATGATGATGGTGGTGCCATTCTTGTTGAGTGTTTCCAGAAGGTTCATCACCTCGTCACCGTGGGTTGAATCCAGGTTTCCTGTAGGCTCATCCGCCAGGATAATATGGGGCTTGGCCACTACAGCCCGGCAAACGGCTACACGCTGCTGCTGTCCGCCCGAAAGCTGAAGGGGGAAATGGTTTTTGCGATGCATGATCTGCATCTGTTCCAATACTTCTTCAACCCGTTTTTTGCGATCGGATGCACTGTATCCCAAATAAATCAAAGGCAGTTCAACGTTTTCAAAAACGCTCAGCTCGTCAATCAGGTTAAAATTCTGAAAAACAAAACCGATGTTGCGCTTGCGCAAATTGGCACGTTGCTTTTCGGAATAACTTGAAACCTCTTGCCCCAGGAAATTATACTCACCACCGCTGGGGTTGTCAAGCAGTCCCATTATGTTGAGCAGTGTGGATTTTCCACATCCTGAAGGGCCCATTATGGCAACAAACTCCCCTTCTCTGATCTCAAAGGAGACCTTGTTCAGTGCTGTGGTTTCTACCTCTTCGGTGCGAAAAACTTTGGTTAATTCATTTGTCTTAATCATGGCTGTAAATTTAATAATGAGTATTTATTGTTGTTTTGTTGATGGTCGTGTTTTATTACAAAGATCATAAAAATCAAGTTATCTGAAAATAAGCCGGTCCCTGCCACCATAGCTGTCGTAAGATGAGGTGATCACCTGCTCACCGGGCTCCAGGCCTTCAAGTACTTCATAATGGTGAATATTCTGGCGCCCGATCCGAATTGGCCTTCTTGTTGCTTGTGAGCCGGAAGGATCAAGAACATAGATCCAGTTTCCTCCGGTGGCCTGGTAAAAGCCTCCGCGCGGTATGATCAGCGCATCAGCTACACCGCTGAACTGCAAACGAAGCTGTAAGGTTTGTCCGCGACGGATACCTTCCGGTTCATTACCATTGAATTCCATGTCTACCTCAAAAGCACCTCCGGTTATATTGCTATATATTTTGCTGATTTCCAAGTGGTATGTTTCTCCGCCATACTCAAAGGAGGCAGGCTGCCCTATGTAAGTGCGGTTAACATAGCGTTCATCGATGCGTGCACGAAGCTTGAAGCCGTCAAGAACATCGATCTGCCCCAGGTTTTCTCCGGCAGCCTTCGTTTCACCGCGCTCTGCATTAAAGGAGGACAAACGGCCGCTGATGGGCGAACGGATGATCAGCTGGCCAAGGGTTTCGTGCAGCATGTCAATGTTTTCCTCAACACGACTGATATACTGATTGATCTGTTGCATTTGGGTGGACACATAAAGTGAATCATGACGCATGGTGCGTAATCCAATGTCAAAGTTTCGTTGTGCAAAACGGTATTCCCTTTCTGCATTTTCATACTCTTCGTCAGAGATCACACCCTCCTCATAAAAATGCTTCTTGCGCAAATAATCTTTATGGGCAATGTCGAGACGATACTCAAGGTCTGCCAGCTGCCTTTCCAGGGTAAACATATTGCGCTCAAGGCCCAGCCGGGTGTTCTGATACCTGTCGAGAACCTCAAGGGCCGTGTTTTCCTGCTGCATGTAATTCAGTTCCAGCTGTGCGTTTGCCAGAC
>SKTA01000078.1 GCA_007122745.1 Bacteroidales bacterium | reverse complement strand
TTTAAATCAAGAACTGCTTTTGCCGTGTTTTCAATGACCTCTTTTGCCAAAATTGAAGGACCGGCACTAAAATTATGTTTTTTCATAATGATTAGATTTTTGGGTGATTAATTAAGGTTGTTATTTATTCATTTACTGATTATTCGCTTCTTATGGTGTCCAGGTTATGATAAAAAACCCCATCTGTCCTTACCAGCCCGTTTCCGGGATAACCAACTAAGGAAAACACTTCTTTAAAAAAATAACCGGAAAAATTCGGGTTGAAAACTTTTGTTGCAAGATGCAACTTTTTTTCCTATTATGCCGCAAATATGGCAAAATAAAACAAGAGGCAAAAGAAAAACCGCAAATTTATTTTTCAAAGCCTATCTTTACATTGAAAAACAATCACATCTGAAGGCATATGCCGGATTACAACAAACACCATGAGCACCACAGTTAATGATCGTATTGAAGCCTTTTTCAAGCTGGGAAACAGCATGCGCCTGGTTTCTGAAGGATTGAAGCATGAAGGCAGACCATGGTTTCAGCATAAAAATGAATGTCTTCTTTATGATGCGTGTCTTAAAACCTCAAAAACAAATCCATGGTTTACACTAAAGGAAATATCGCGCGCACTTCTGAACCTTTCAAAAATGCTGAATCGTGAAGCGTTAGTGACGTGGTTTAACGGTTATCCAAAACTGCTTCATGAACCTGCATCCGTGAAAAACATTGCCGTGATCATGGCTGGGAACATTCCGCTTGTAGGCTTTCATGATTTGCTATGTGTCGTTATGGCAGGCCATCAGCTCACCAGTAAGCTTTCATCACAGGATCCATTCCTGCCTGTTGCCGTTGCTGAAGTCCTGACTTCAGATCTTCCCCAAATAAAAGACCAGATTTTTTTTTCGAGGGAAACACCTCTGGATGCTGATGCATACATCGCAACCGGCAGCGACAATTCAGCCCGGTATTTCGCCTCCTGTTTTGCTGAAAAGCCCCATATTATCAGGAAAAACAGAAGTTCAATCGCCGTGCTTTCAGGAAATGAAACCGCGGATGATCTTCAGCAACTTGGTGAAGATGTTTTCGCCTATTTTGGATTGGGCTGCCGAAGCGTGTCACATTTACTGGTCCCGCATGGATTTGATCTTTCAAAACTGCAAGGTGCATGGAAAGGATACGATCATCTTCTTCATCATAAAAAATATTATAACAACCTTAAACATGCCAGGGCATTATTTATGGTAGAAGAAACCCCATTCAGGGACATGGAATTTTTCCTGCTTCGGGAGTCCCCTGACATCACCCCTTCAGTATCTGTGTTGAATTATTCTTACTACCAGGGTCAACAAGATGTCATTCAGTTCATTAAACAACGACTGCATAAGTTGCAATGCGTGGTTTCCAACATAAAAATGAACCTTCAGAATACATCGCTGGTAGCTCCAGGACAAAGTCAACATCCTGTTTTGTCAGATTATTCGGATGGTATTGATACGATGGTCTTTCTTCTGGATGTTTAAAGCATCCACCTTGTATGATTTCCCTCAAAATATTATATTTGCTTTACGCAAAAGTGGATTCCATCAATAGAAATTCCGGGTCCACACAGAAAAGAACAAAAATGCCACAGATGCACAGATATAAATAATCAACAATTATGAAAAAGCAGCTTATTATTTTACTGATGTTCCCTTTGTTGCTTGTTTTAAGCACGGATGTTCATGGTGATGATCAGGAGCGTGCGCGCAACAGCATGGTTCGACAACAGATACAGGGTCGTGGGATTCGTCACCAGGCCACTCTTGATGCGATGCGAAATATTCCGCGGCATCTTTATGTCCCTTTTCCACAGCGCAGAAACGCTTACGAGGACAGGCCCCTTCCCATCGGTTACGGCCAAACCATTTCCCAACCTTATATTGTAGCCTACATGACTGAAATCGTTGATCCAAACCCGGGCGACAAGATGCTGGAAATTGGAACCGGGTCAGGTTATCAGGCTGCCGTGCTGGCAGAGATCATTGAGGAGGTTTATACCATAGAGATCGTGAGACCTCTTGGGGAACAGGCTAAAAGAATGCTTGATGCACAATACGATAACGTATTTGTAAAAATTGCTGACGGCTACCATGGCTGGTCCGAACACGCGCCTTTCGATGCCATCGTTGTGACGGCCGCTGCCGAGTACATCCCTCCTCCCCTTGTGGAACAGCTAAAAGAGGGGGGCAGGATGATCATTCCGGTAGGCTCACCCTTTCAGATTCAGCAACTGATGCTGGTTGAGAAAGGAAAAGATGGGGAGATCAGTACCCGCAGTCTGATGCCAGTGCGTTTTGTTCCGTTTGAAAGAGAGAAGTGATGGAAGTGATTTCCGGACATAAAGGCAACACCCGGCAGATTCTCAGTCTGGGCTTGCATTCTGCAGCCATTATTGCATACCAGCTTGCGCTGATGCAGCTGATCTCCATTGTACAGTGGCACCATTTTGCATATATGATCATCTCTGTGGCGATGCTTGGTTTTGGCGCGAGTGGAACGCTTTTGGCCCTGGCCCGCGAAAAGCTGATCCGTTCATCATCGTGGCTGGTGCCAATGTTGATGACCATCAGCGGGTTTTTCATGATCATCTCCTTTGAGATCACCCGACTGGAGTTTTTTCGGTTTGATGTATACCTGCTTTTTGTTGACCGGTCGCAGTTTCTGGTACTGGCTGCCAACTATCTCATCTATTTCATGCCGTTTTTCAGCGGCGCACTGGCCATTGGCATCCTATTCATCAAACACACCAGACAAATTGGAACTTATTATTTCTCAAACCTGCTCGGCTCGGGTGTGGGGGGATTGTTTTTCCTGCTTCTTTTCGGGAACATCATGCCGCAGCATGTACCTGCCGTGATCGGCCTCTTGTCGGTGTCGGCAGGATTAATCAGCCTGGTAAGGCGAAAGGCACCTTTACATATGGCTATCGTGCTGCTGGCAATTATTTCATCTGTTCTGTTGATGCGCACCCAGGAACAGATTTCGGTATCGCAGTATAAAAGCCTGGCACGCTCCATGAACCTTCCGGACGCAGAGATCATATATCGTCAGCCCAGCATCCACGGGTTGATCGAAGTGGTAAGCAGTCCGGCATTGCGGTTTGCCCCTGCATTAAGCCTGAATTTCACGGGTGATGTGCCTGTAAAGAAAAATGTTTTTGTCAATGCCGATTACTTCGGTGTGATTCCAAAGTTTGATGCGAAAACAGATGCACATATCCTCGATCATACTACTCAGGCAACACCCTGGGTCATGCAGGACCGCAAAAGGGTACTGATGCTCAATGCGCGGGAAGGAGCACCCCTGGCACATGCTTTTGTATACAACCCCGAAAGGGTGGATGCCGTGATTTCCAACAGTGGATTTGTTGAGATGATGCAACAGGAATTTGCAAAAGAATCGGGAAACCTTTTCCTCCAAAAGGAACTTGAGATATACCACATAGAAGCCCGGAACTTCCTGGCATCAAAACCACCCCAGGGTTACGACATCATTGTTTTGCCACAACAGGGAACCTTTGGCGGAACAGCAGGCATCAACGCTTTGCAGGAAAGCTATGACATGACACTTGAATCTTTTGAGTTGATGTGGGATCATCTTGACCAGGATGGTGTGATAACCGTTACAACATGGATCGATTATCCATCACGTGTGAGCCTGAAATTATTGGCTACATTGGTACAAACAGCACAAAAAAAAGGTGTTGCTGACCCCGGCGAACACATCGCTGCACTGAGATCCTGGGGAAACGTCACGTTTGTGTTAAAAAAGACACCCATCTCCCGGGAAGAGATAAAAAACATCCGTAGCTTTGCCACATCAAAGTTTTTTGACCCCCTGCTTTTGCCCGACCTGCAACAGGAAGAGCGCCAGCGATTCAACATGGTGGGCGATCAAAGTTTCTTTGAATATGTGGATCAGATCATGGCCGGCGATGAGGAGATGATCAGGGATTATGGTTTTGTGATTCGGCCGGCAACAGATGACAAGCCTTACTTTTCCCAATTTTTAAGACTCAGTCAGCTCCGCCATCTGAACGAAATATTCGGAGGTGATCAGCTCCCCTTTCTTGAATTGGGATACCTGATTGTGGTGATTACTCTGGTTCAAAGTACCGCGCTTGCTTTACTCTTTATCATGCTTCCACTGTTAAGGTTGCGAAAAAGTCAAAAAGGGAAAGCCGGAACATTATTGTATTTCGGGGCTCTTGGTATCGGATATATGTTTGTGGAGATCATATTGATCCAGCGTTTTGTCCTGTATTTTGGCCATCCGGTATTTTCAATAGCAGCCGTGATCAGCACCATGCTGATCGCCAGCGGACTTGGAAGCCTGACATCGGGCAAGCTGCCTGCTACAGCAAAAACACCGGCCATTTTCGGACTCATCGTTACGCTGTTTCTGATAGGTTACATGTTGTTGCTGACTCCGGTCATACAGGGGACGATCGCCAGTCCGACAGCACTTAAGATACTGATCAGTTTATTGATGATAGGCATACCATCCTTCTTTAAGGGGATGATGTTCCCATTAGGGATCCGTTATCTTTCAGATTATGATGTAAGTCAGGTGCCCTGGGCCTGGGGGATCAACGGTTCGGTCTCTGTAATCAGCACATCACTGGCCATGCTGATTGCCGTTGAAGCGGGTTTCATGGTGGTTATGGGGGTTGCCGTAGTATGTTATGCCATCGCCTTTCTGACTTTTTCATTTCACAAATTATTATTTCAAAAAACCCTAAACAATAAACCCTAAACAATGAGCCCACTCCAAAAAGTCAAAAATACCACAGATGCACAGATTAATGCAATTAAATTGCTCGCAACTTGTTGATAATCATTAATATATTTTATATAGCAAATGCTTTAATTATCAAAAACAGATTTTAGGAGTGGACTCAACAATAAACCCTAAACAATAAACCCTAAACCCTTAACCCTAAAGCAATGACAGGGCTTGACCTGTCAAACCTGAATACAAACACATGAAACCTGAAATCCATATCAGCAGCCTGCAAAACCCGTTGATCAAACAGATTGTCAGGCTTCAGCAAAAATCCTCCGAGCGCCGTAAAACCGGGCTTTTCGTTGTGGAAGGGCGTCGTGAGGTGTCGCTGGCGTGTGCTCACAAAATCGTCTCAGAACAACTCCTCATCTGCGAAGAGCTGTACGAGGAAGATCCCACCTATCCCATCCCCAGCAATCATATCGAAAAAAAGACAATTGTCACAAAAGCTGTTTACAACAAAATCGCGTACCGCAAGGATGCTGAAGGGGTCATGATGATCGGCAGGCAAAAACTGCTTGGGTTTGATGATCTGAAACTTCCGGAAAACCCATTGATATTGGTGATTGAAGGTGTTGAAAAACCAGGGAATCTGGGAGCCATTTTCCGTACTGCCGATGCTGCCGGAGTAGATGCCTTGCTGCTGGCCGATGCACGAACCGACATTTACAATCCCAACACCCTACGTGCAGGCATGGGGTGTGTATTTACCGTGCAGGCCGTTTCGAGCAGCAGCCGGGATGCGATAGCCTGGTTGAAGGATCATGAGCAGTGGCCGGATCAAAAATTGCCAAAAATATATGCCTCTGCCTTGCAAACGGAAACATTTTATTATGAGAGTGACATGAAAGAAGCATCCGCTTTGGTTTTTGGTGCTGAAGACACTGGCTTGTCGGAATCCTGGCGTGATGCATCGCATCAGACCATAAAAATACCGATGTCCGGGGCCATTGACTCACTCAATGTTGGCGCTTCAGTTGCGGTGCTGTGTTTTGAGGCACGGAGACAACGGCAGTGAGGTGGCACTAATTCTTAAGCGCCTTGTAAATGGCTTATGAGAAGCAGTAGAGGTAAGAATATTAAGCCCGAATCACACATTAGTTAATTATCACATCAACATAACCTATGAACCCATGAAAAATAATCTCGTAACGCTTTTCGTTGCCCTTAAACTTTTCGGTATTGGCGCATGTTCCGACGCAGGAGACGCCGTCGAAACCATTGAACTGAAGTTTGACCTCGCTAAAGCCGAATACCTGTCGGGCTTCGCCTACAGCTGCATCGACAGGGAGTATCCAAACAAGCTTGGCCAGGTGCTGGGCGACGACAGCTACCTGGCACCGCCGCGGGAGCTGCACCCTGCGTTTTACGGCTGCTTCGACTGGCATTCGGCTGTGCATGGGCACTGGACACTAGTCAGTCTGCTGAGCATGTTTCCGGAGTTGCCGAATGCCGACGACATCATCAAAAAGCTGAAAGCCAACATCGCGGAAGAAAAAATCCGGCAAGAGATGGCTTTTTTTGACGATGAACACAATAAGACCTTTCAGCGCACCTATGGATGGGCATGGTTGCTAAAGCTCGATGAAGCCCTGCACAACTGGGATCATGCGGTATCTGATGAGCTGCAACCCGCGCTGGAGCCCTTGGTCCATATGATAGCAGATAAGTTCATTGACTTTCTGGATGTGTTGATCTACCCCATAAGGGTAGGTGAACATCCGAATACAGCTTTCGGGATGTCGTTTGCCTACGACTGGGCTGAGAAGCACTACCCGGAGCTTGCGCGCAAAATTGAGGAAAAGGCAGTCGAGTATTATCTAAACGACCGCCGGTGTCCGATGAGCTGGGAGCCCGGGGGCTTCGACTTCCTTTCACCCTGCCTGCAAGAGGCTTCGCTTATGCTCAAAGTGCTTCCTGAAAAGGAGTTCGAAAAATGGCTGAAAGAGTTCCTGCCAGGCTTTGAGCTAAACCCGTCAAAACACCTTGAGCCGGCTGTTGTTACCGATGCCAGCGATGGCAAACTGGCGCACCTTGACGGTTTGAACTTCAGCAGGGCATGGTGCCTTTTTGAAATGGCACATGCATTGAATAATGAGAAGATAATGCAACTGGGGAAAAAGCATTTTCAATACAGCTTCGACAAAATGGACACGGAAGAGTATGCCGGCTCGCACTGGCTGGCATCATTTGCCACTTATGCCATGACGAAACTACCGGAGCAGAAATGATCCCCCGAGAATGCTACGACTTCCTTCTTTTCAGCTCTTTTCGTAACAAAAACAGTTCCCTGCCGGTTTGGCCGGCAACGCTGGTGTTCTCTTCAGCACGACGGATGAGGTATGGGATAACTGTTTTAACCGGTCCATAGGGAACGTATTTACAAACGTTGTATCCTGCAGCAGCAAGGTTGTAACTGATGTGATCACTCATCCCCAGGAGCTGCGCAAAAGACACATTGGGATGGTCTGCCACAATGTCAAGCGATGAGATTTTTTCGACTGCCAGCTGACAACTGAGCTCATTGTGTGTGCCCACACAAACCGCCACATCAGTAATATTGTCAAGACAAAAAGAGACTGCATCATCGTAAGCCTGATCGGTACCGGGCTTGTCGGAGCAGATCGGAGAAGGGTAACCATGCTTTGCAGCACGCGCCCGCTCTTTCTCCATATAGGCGCCGCGGACAAGTTTAAAAGCAGAATAAACCCCTTTTTCACGTGCGCGCTCCACAAAATTCTTCAGGTATTCCAGCCGGTCATGCCTGTACATTTGCAACGTATTAAAAACCAATGGTTCTTTTTGATTATAACGAAACATCAGCTCCTCTACCAGTTCATCTACAACCGTCTGTATCCAGCTTTCTTCCGAATCAATCATTACCGGCACACCCTGTTTGGCAGCATGTTCGCATATGGCATGAAAACGTTCCTTAACAAGATCAAACTCATGTTGCTCCTGATCGGTAAGATTTTCTCCCACTTGCACTTTTTCAAGCAGGGCGAAACGTGCCACGCCGGTGGGCTTGAAAACAGCATAAGGAATATTTTGATCGCCTTTGGCCTTGTCTATTGTAGCGATAATCTGTTCTTTAGTGTAATCAAAATCTGCATCCAACTCCTTCCCCTCGGCAGAATAATCGAGGATTGTCTGCACATTAGCCTCTCCCAGTTTGTGGATGACCGGGTCGCATGCATCAATGTTTTCTCCGCCGCAGAAATGATTATAAACCGTCGGTTTCAAAACCCATGACACCGGCAAATGGGTTTTGATGGCTATACGGGTAAAAAACGAACCCACTTTTACCATTACAGGATTGGCCAGCATTCGAAATAACCAGTAAGCTTTTTTTAGCTGGTTTTTATTTTTTTGATGAAATGCTATTGTGGTATTTTCAAAATCAACCATTGTTTGCCCCCTTTAACACAATTAGATTACGGTCTTAATAATTTACATGCGTGCGTGATAGCTCCAATCATATATCTGCTGCACGCGCAAAAAAGCCCAGCGGATCTACAAAAGGAGAGATAA
>SKTA01000141.1 GCA_007122745.1 Bacteroidales bacterium | reverse complement strand
TGCAAAAGCAAAACCGCGGATCACCTCACCTCCAAACAGGAAGATGATGAGCAACACGGCAATTGTGGTTCCTGATGTATTGAATGTACGGGAAAGCGTGGCATTCAATGCGGTATTGATATTGGTTTTCAGATCACGCTTCGGGAACAGGTTCATGTTTTCCCTGATCCTGTCGAAGATCACTACGGTATCATTCACCGAGTAACCGATTATGGTCAGGATCGCAGCGATAAATGCCTGGTCAATCTCCATGGTCCATGGCACGATGTTATAAGTGATGGAATAGAGTGATACCAAAATAATGGAATCGTGGAAGAGGGTTGTTAAGCTACCCACACCAAACTGCCATTTCCTGAACCGGGACGCGATGTAGCTGAAGATGATCAACAGGGCTATGGCCACACTGATGACCGCACCCACCTTTATGTCGCGGGCAACAGCCGGACCAACCTTTTGTGAACTAAGCCTTCCGATCACTTTGGCATCATCATCTGAGATGAACTCTGCGAAAGTAATATCTTCATCAAAGAAATCCTTAACGCCATCAAAAATAGCCTGTTCAGCTCTTGCATCTGCTTCATCCGAATCATCATCGATCATAAAGCTCGTAGTGATGCGCACCTGGTTGGAAGGTCCGAAGGTGATTACCTCTGCAGGCTCTCCAAGGGCATTTGTCAATGCTGAACGCATATCCACCGTATTGATGTCGCTGTCAAAACGAACCACATAGGAGCGTCCGCCGGAGAAATCGATGCCATAATTCAATCCACGCAGGGCAAATGAGCTCAAACCAACCAGGATCACGATAGTCGAAATGGTGTAAAAACGTTTCCTGGATCCAATAAAGTCGAAATTGACCTTCGTGAGTATGTTCTTTGTAATCTTTGTGTCGAAGCGAATGTTTACGTTCTTATCCAACCAATAGGTAAACACCAGTCGCGACAGGAAGATGGCGGTAAACAGCGAGCAAATGATACCAATGATCAGCGTGGTAGCAAAACCTTGTACCGGACCTGAACCGAAGACATAAAGTACAATACCGGTCAGAAGGGTGGTGATGTTACCGTCAATGATTGCTGAGTAGGCATTTTTGTAACCATCGGAAATGGCGAGTCTGAGACCCTTTCCTGAACGAATCTCTTCCAGGATACGCTCGTAGATGATCACGTTGGCATCTACGGCCATACCGAGTGTAAGCACGATACCGGCAATACCCGGGAGTGTAAGCACCGCTCCGAGTGAAGCGAGTACCCCCATAATGAAAAAGATATTTGCCACCAGGGCCATGTCGGCCACCAGGCCGGCGCGGCTATAGTAAAAAGCCATGTAGATCAGAACGATCACAAAGGCGATGGCAAATGAGGTAAAACCAGCATTGATCGCCTCCCGTCCGAGTGATGGCCCTACCACGGCTTCTTCAACAATTCTGGCAGGTGCAGGCAATGATCCGGCACGCAGGATATTGGCAAGGTCTTGTGCCTCCTGAACAGAAAACTGGCCGGAAATCTGCGACCTTCCACCGGCAATTTCAGACTGAACGGTTGGGAAGGAATAGACATAATCATCAAGAACGATGGCGATCGATCTGCCAATATTGTCGGCGGTAAGGCGGCGCCATGTCCTTGCCCCTTCAGTGTTCATGGCCATGTTGATCTCCACCTGACCGGTTGGACTAAAGTCCTGTCTGGCGTCTGTAATCACCTCTCCGGTAAGGGGTGCATTGCCATCGCGGGTGGTTTCACGGATAGCGATCAGCTCATGTGTATTGTCGGTACCTCTTGCCGGTTTAACATTCCAGTAAAGGCGCAGTGTGCGTGGGAAAATATTCCTTACCTGTGGGTGTTTCAGCATGTTGTTAACCCTTGCAGTATCCTGGACGGCTGCAAAACCGACTACAGGACCTTGTCCGGGGCGCATATTACCTGCCTGATCCTGGAAAAAGGCTGGTGTCAGGTATGCAAACAGCGGGTTTTCCCTGGCAAAATCCTGAAACTCTTCCAAGTCATCAAAGTCGTCGCCAAGCATTTCGGCGATGCTCAGGCTATCGAGGCTATCCATATCCGTGGATTCAATATCCTGACCGTCAATGATAAAATCTTCAGCTTCTTCTTCAGCATCAATGCCGTCGATATCTCTACCTTCATCAACCGAGACACCTAAGTCTCTAAGTCTTTCATTGGCATCCCAGAAATATTCATACACTTCTGCAAATTCATAGGTTTCCCAGAATTCAAGCCTTGCTGTTCCCTGAAGGAGGCGGCGTACCCTTTCGGGCTCTTTGATGCCGGGCAGCTCAATCAGGATGCGGCCGGTTGTTGCCAGTCTCTGGATGTTGGGTTGTGCAACGCCAAAGCGGTCTATACGTGTACGCAGAATCTGAAATGACCTGTCTACAGCCTGATCCACCTGACGGCGCAATTCGCGGAGCACCTGCTCGTTGGTTGATGTAATGGTTACCCTGTCGCCCATTTCTGGTGTATTGAAGAAAAAGGCAAGGCTGGCACCCGGGTCAACCTCTTCAACGGCACGTCCGAACAATGTAATGAAGTCTTCACGACTTGTACGATGCCATTCTGTTGCCAGCTCCATGGCCTCCTGGAATGTCTGGTCGGTATTGTTTCCCGACAGTGCCCTTACAATTGCCGGCACCGATATTTCCAGTGTCACATTCATACCGCCGCGGAGGTCAAGGCCGAGATTCAGCTCCCGCTCCTTGGTTTCACGAAAAGTATACTGGCGCACACCGAGGTTGTATACCGGCACGTTCATCATGGAGTCAAGATAGAACTGCTCTTCTATCCCGGCTATTGAGTCCATGATGACCATTTGTAAAATCTCATCACCATCAGCCAATCTGCGAGCTTCTTCTATAAAACGCTCACTGTGAGCGTAATTTCTCGCATCACGCTCCACCTTGCGCGCAAAATAGGTAAACGATAGCTGGTATAAGCATACCAATGCGAAAGCAATGGCGAAAAATCTTATTAAACCTTTATTCTGCATGTTGTTGCACTTTTATTATATATGAAAAAACGACCGCAAAGTTAATTGATTTTTTCTCAAAGGGGAAAAAAACATAAAGGAATTTAACAAATCATTCTTTCATGTTAATAATGAATACCTTATTTTGATAGTCAATAGCCGATTGAAAATACATAAGGAGGTCTCCTCCCAAAACCATATCAATCCTTGGCAGGTCATAAACGGCATAAGAGTCATTTATCGGTTTCAGATCAACCAAAACAATCGGCCAGTCTGACAAGCAAACGGCTCCGATGGAAAATTTCGGAAGTTTGGTAGCCCAGGATTTGATTTTATTATTTCCCATACCCATAATAGGCTTATCAAATAAATTAATTTCAGGATTTTCAAGATAATGGGACACACGCTGGACATCCATTATGGTTTTGGAGGCTCCTGTATCCAACAGGATATTAGCCTTCAAACCATTTATTTCGCCCGTTATCATCAAGTGACATCCATCAGGCTGAAGTGGGATCACTTGTATTGGGATCTGCATCAATTAAGACTGTGTTCTTTTTTGATAATATCCATCCCTTTGTGAATCGCTTCCTCATTCAGCGGAATCAGGTGGTGGTAGCGTTCCGGGAGCACTTTCTGCAAACCCTTGATTACATTTTCAAGTTCAATGATGGGTTTTACTTTCAGAAAGCCTCCGATCACGATCATGTTAAACACTTTCGTGTTGTTCATTTTCACGCTTTCGTCGTATGCTGCGATGGAAAAGATGTTGATATCTTTTCTTTTAGGCTTTCGGGTCATGCCGTTTTCTTCATAGATAAGCAAGCCGCCCGGTTTAACGGCGTCTTCAAACTTATCCATAGAGGGTTGATTCAAAACGATGGCGGTATCATATTCTGTCAATACCGGGGAACTGATCTCTTTGTCGCTAATGATTGCGGTACAGTTTGCTGTTCCACCCCTCATCTCCGGACCGTATGAGGGCATCCAGGTAACCTCCTGCCCTTGCATCACACCACTGTAACATAGGATCTGTCCCATCGAAAGGACACCTTGTCCGCCAAAACCTGCTATGATTATTTCTTCTGTCATGATGTTATCTTATTTTATTTTTCTGGTACTTTGATATCACCCAACGGGTAGAACGAGAACATGTGTTCTTCCATCCATTTGTTGGACTGCACAGGGGTCATTTTCCATCCGGACGGACAGTTTGCAACGATCTCAACAAAGCATGTTCCTTTATTCAACTTCTGATATTCCAGGGCTTTTTTAAGCGCTCTACGGGTTTTTCTGGCATTGCCAGGGGTATGAACCGATTGGCGGGTTACGAAATAGGTTCCGGGAAGTTCAGCAATAAGCTCAGTAATTTTCAGCGGGTTGCCCATTGTGGCCACATCTCTTCCGCGGGGAGAGGTGGAGCTTTTCATTCCCGGCAGCGTGGTGGGTGCCATCTGGCCACCTGTCATGCCATAAATGCCGTTGTTGATGAAGACGATCAGGATGTTTTCACCGCGGTTACAGGCGTGGATCGTTTCTGCGGTTCCGATCGCAGCCAGGTCGCCATCTCCCTGGTAGGTAAATACATATTTCTCGGGCAATACCCGTTTTATGCCTGTTGCAACGGCAGGAGCCCGGCCATGGGCAGCCTCCTGCATGTCCACGTTAAAATAGTAATAGGCCAGAACAGAACATCCAACCGGTGCAACGCCAATGGTGTCGCCCTGAATGCCCAACTCATCAATCACTTCTGCCAGCATTCTGTGTGCTGTACCGTGACCGCAACCGGGGCAATAGTGTAAAACCCTGTCGGTCATCACTTTGGTTTTTTCGTAAACCAGGTTTTCGGGGGTTATCATATTGTTTTCTGACATGCTTATCCTCCAATAATTTTTTGTTCCAATGCATTCAAAATTTCATCCGGACTGGGGATCATTCCACCGAAGCGCCCAAAATGTTTTACAGGACACTGGCCATTCACGGCCAATTTCACATCCTCTACCATTTGGCCGGCATTCATCTCAACGGTCAGGATCCCTTTTACGCGGCCGCCCATCTCATAAATGACCTCCTCGGGAAATGGATAGAGTGTTTGCGGCCGGATCAATCCGACCTTATGGCCTTTCTCCCTTGCCATCTCCATAGATTTCCTCGTGATTCGCGCGCATGAGCCAAAAGCTACAAAGAGGTATTCTGCATCATCGCACATATAGGTTTCGTAACGCACTTCATTTTTTTCAATTACACGGTATTTTGCCTGAAGGCGCAGGTTTACCTTTTCCTGTTCTTCCGACTGTAACTGCAGTGATGTGACGAAGACACTGTTTTTCCCCGGTTTTTTACCAACGGTGGCCCAGTCATACTCTTCCGTGCTTCGTGGCATTTGTTCAAACAGCTCCACCTTTTCCATCATCTGTCCGATGATGCCATCCGAGAGGATCATGACGGGGTTGCGGTACTTGAACGCGAGATCAAAACCAAGCTTCACATAATCAACACTTTCCTGAACGGTAGCCGGTGCCAGAACGATCATTTTATAATCGCCATGGCCGCCACCCTTTACAGCCTGAAAGTAATCGGATTGTGATGGCTGGATGGTGCCAAGTCCGGGACCGGCCCGAACAACATTCACGACCACACAGGGAAGCTCAGCACCTGCGATGTAGGAAATACCCTCCATCTTCAATGAAATCCCCGGACTTGAAGATGAGGTGATGGCCCGTTTGCCACATCCGGCAGCTCCATAAATCATGTTGATGGCCGCCACCTCACTTTCAGCCTGCAAAACCTGCATCCCGGTCCGGTCTGCAGGATTTTCACGCATCAGGTATTCGATCACCTCAGACTGGGGTGTGATCGGATAGCCAAAATAAGCATCGGCACCGGCACGAATTGCAGCCTCAGCCAATGCTTCGTTGCCTTTCATTAATCTTAATTCTTTCATTTGCTCTATTTTTTCCCGTCAGATGGTGGCGCCATATCCCGGTTAACCACCTGCGGACTTCCCACCATCAAAACAATTATTTATCAAAAAACTACTTCTTTTCACGATAAACGGTAATCACCGCATCAGGACAAACAACAGCACAATTGGCACAACCGGTGCAAGCACTGTTTACCTTTACTGTGTAATGGTATCCTTTGCTGTTTACCTCATTGCTTAGTGCGAGAACTTCATGCGGACATGCCGAAAGGCAAACCTCACAACCCTTACACTTTTCAATATCTATGACTACATCTCCTTTTCTTGCCATTTGTATTATAATTTATTGATGAACGATTCGTTTTTCTGTTGGTTTCAAAAACTACAATCTGATGGTCAACAAAACTATAATTATTTATTCAAAGGAGCGGTCTTTTAATTAATTATTTTTTATGAAATCATACTATTTTTAATTAAACCAATGTTTATTTCACATAGCATTGATCCTAAAACAGATCTTTCGTTACAAATATGAAAACAAATGATTGAAAACCCCGGCAAATTGATTATTTTTACCCTATGAAAAGCAAAAAAAGAAATAATAAAAAATCTCTTTTCAGGAAGCTATTGCTTCTTGTTGAAATAATGGTGCTTCTGCCATTGATTTTGCTTTTTGTAACGAACCAGATTATTACTACTTCAACCCAAAAACACCTCTACGACTCCGTTGAACAATTACCTGATAACCGGGTTGGCCTTGTTTTAGGGACATCTCCCCGTGCTAGGGGTGGCAGGCCGAACCCATACTTCAGCAATCGTATGGAAGCCGCTGCAAACTTATACCACCATAATAAAGTGCAATATCTGATCGTGAGCGGAGATAACCGCACCAGGTATTACAACGAACCTGAATATATGCAACAAGCACTTGTTGAACTCGGTGTCCCTGCATCATCGATTTTTCAGGATCATGCCGGGATACGCACTTATGAATCGATTATGCGTGCCCGTAAGGTTTATGGTCAAACCGACATTACAATCATATCACAAAAATTCCATAACCAAAGAGCTGTTTACATTGCCAAACAAAAAGGGATGAATGCGGTAGCATTCAATGCGGCAGATGTCCATCAGGAGATGAACGACAGAACACGAATCAGGGAATGGTTTGCCAAGTCCAGGGTGTTTTATGATTTGTTTATGAAAGGTGATACGGATTATTCGAATGAGTCGGTCTCAATCGGAGAATAGCAGCAGTCGGTTTTTAATAAGCATAATCCACTATCCTTCCAATATATTTTTCCTCACTTACTATCCAGCATACTTCATACAGGCTGGGTACCCTGCTGTTAAGCATGTAGACGTAAACACGCTTGCCATCTTCAGAAAGAAATGCACGCGGATAACACCTGACCGGTTCGAACAGGCGCGGGCGAGCACACAAATTTGGTTCAAAGATATCCCGGTATGCAGCACTGGGTAATTGCACCTGCTGCTGACCGTAAAATACTTTAATAGAATATATTTGCCGGTCTGGCACACTGCCATCATAACCCCAAAAGTTGCGTCCGTCAATTCTATGCACATAACCATAAGGGCCATGGTAATTCAATCGCCGACCTGCACGCATAAAGGGGCCTGTAGTGATATGCACTTTGATGTCGTCAAGTGTCAATGTAATGGTATTGTTTGTTTGCGACATAACTTCAAACTCACGGATCACAGCTTTGTCAGACAGGCCAATGATTGATCCGGTAAAGGTAAAACTGCCAATTTCACGTCGCATGATGGAGTCGCGCAAAGCGAAAAAACTTTCATACATACCTTTGGAGTCGGGCACAACTAAAACGCCCGACTGAGCTGGTGCTAAACAAATCCCAAACAGTGTTAAGATGATTATCAATAAGCTGGAGCGAATCTCAGACATGTTTTTAAAAGCAAGAGTTTTTTAAAATAAACCCAGTAAATTTCATTAATTTCCAGGATATCAAAAAATAAAACCCCGGTTTATTTTAAAATTTTAAGGTATCTGTCCCGGATCGCTTTAAGCTGATCGGTGTCAATGTTCTTTTTATATATCCTGGCGATATTCAGTATCTGATCGTTTTCAAGGATCATCGCTTTGGCGGCATCAAAAAACAGGATTGAGGTTTCAAACTTGGCTTCTTCAGTCAGCTTTTTGAATGCCTCCCAGTTGAGGTATTGCGGTAGCAGAAAGTAACCCTTGGTGTCATCCCTAACATCCATATATAAACCATCCCCAACGTCTGAAAGATACAAGAATTTTGTTAGACGGATTACCGCCATGTGATCGATGATCGTACGTTGTCTTTTCTTAAAAATAATTCCCTCTTCCTGGAATATTTCCTGAATCTCTTTAACCCGGTAATGGTTGATGCCTTTAATTCGGAGAACCGGGCATGATTTGTTCATCAGGTTAATCCTGCCGGGTGCAACATCGATTGACATCTTGAGCTTTTCATTAACCGCTGATGCGGTCCTGACAATT
>SKTA01000016.1 GCA_007122745.1 Bacteroidales bacterium | reverse complement strand
GCCTTGCGGCCACTACCCCCTCAAAGTAGCGTGTCTACCAATTTCACCACCTGGGCAGAATAGCGGTGCAAAACTACAAAAATTCTTTTTCAATTCAACAAAAAAAACAACCTTTGTCCAATCAAAAAAACAAAGGATTATAATATGGATAAAAACCAAAATGAAGATCTAACCGTTACAAAACCTGTGATTGAGATGCTAACGGTAGCCAATGAGTACTGCCTGTTTTTTGAAAAAGCAGCATCCTATAAAACTGCGGAAATTCTGGATTATTACCACAAAATGGCTCCGCTGCTTTATCTCAAAGGGTCTCTTTTACCCGATATGCCATTGAACAATGAAGCCCATAACGAACGTTATGTTACCGAAGAAGACTGGGAAACGGTTTTCAGGGAGCTAAAGGAAAAGTTTGGCAACATCGACACCTATTATGTTCACGACCATAACTTTGATTCGGTGGAAGCCAGCCTTTCAGATAATATGGCGGATATTTATCAGGACATGAAGGATTTCATCATGCTTTATCAAAAAAATATGCAGATCGCACGTCAGAATGCCATAGCAAACCTCGCTTCACAATACAGGTGGCGCTGGGGACCCATTGCGAGCCAAGCGCTAACTGCAGTGCATCATATTCTTTTTCAAGAGGATATCAGTCCGGACATATTAAAGGATGAGAGCTGGGAGCTGTGAGCTGGGAGCTGAGAACCGATGGTCAGGTTTAACTTTTTTGTGGAAATTTCCTGCACGAGCGGAACAGGTGTGAAGCAATTTGTGATAATTTGTGGATAAAAACAACGCTTAACGCTAAACGCTAAACGCTAATACACGATTCAACTAAACAAAAAACAATGAACGCAAAACATAAACAAATGAAACGCCAATACCTTTTATTATCCCTCTTTTTAGTCGTTCTGACAATGGCGACACATGCAGAACAGGGTCATCAGATAAGCATTCAGATCAATAATTATGATGGAACAGAAACCTATCTTGCCTATCATTTTGGCAACAGGCAATATTTGAGGGATACAGCCTATGTAAATACAGAGAACAGGTTTGTTTTCTCCGGCAAAGAGCCCCTGGTAGCGGGAATGTACCTTGTGGTGCTTGATGACGACAGAAATTTTGAGATCATTTTAGACTCAAATCAGGTATTTGAGGTTGAGGTAGATGCGAATAATCTGGTGGGTAGTGCTAATTTCAGAAATTCGCCTGACAATGTACTTTTCTACGAATACATTCATTTCCTCGGAGAAAAGGGACGTCAACGTTCTGCCCTGGAGCAGGAGTTTAATCATCCCGGCACATCTGAAGCGCGGCAGCTTGCTATCCGGCAGGAACTCGCAGAAATGGACGATGAGGTATTAAATAAACAAAACGAGATCATTGATTCCGATCCGGATGCACTGCTGTCACGCATCATTCTGGCTCAGCGCGATCCTGAGCTTCCTGAAACCCCTTTGCTGGCTGACGGCTCAATGGACAGGGAATACATGTATCAGATCTATAAAAAACACTTTTTTGATAATATTGATTTTTCTGATGACAGGATTTTGCAAACACCCGTATACCATGGCCGGCTAAGGATCTATTTCAACAATGTTTTGATCCAGCACCCCGACAGCATTATTGCGGAAGCTGACCGCGTGCTTGACAAGGCAAGGGCAAACAAGGAAATGTTTAAATATACGCTTTGGTTTATCACCAACAATGCCGAAACATCCCAATCAATGGGAATGGATAAGGTTTTTGTGCATCTTGTTGAAAACTATTACATGACCGATGAGGTGGACTGGATCGAAGAGGAAAGGCGGAACCGCATCATCAACAGGGCAAAAGATTTGACACCCCTGCTGATAGGCAACATAGCCCCGGACTTTGAGATCAATGATCCAGAAGGAAACCCCATCAGCCTGCATGGCATTGAAGCAGATTACCTCGTTCTGTATTTCTGGGATGCAGAATGTGCTTTCTGCAAGCAGGCCACTGCCTCCCTGCAACAGTCTTATGAACAGCTATCGGGATTGGGTGCAAAAATTTTTGCCGTAAACATTGAAAATGATAAGCAGAAGTGGCTGAACAACATAGCCACATATGACCAGGACTGGATCCACGGAAACGACATACACAAAAGGTCAGACTTTCTGGATGTATATAATATCTTTGCGATACCACAGATTTTCATACTTGACAGGGACAAGAAAATCGTGGCAAAAGACATTGGCGCAGAACATGTATTCCGGTTTCTTAACGAACACATGAGGCAGAAGGGAAACTAAAAGTGCTTTATTGGCCCAGCCTTATTTATTCTGGTGTTCCGGGCGCAACAGGTCATTAATGGTCTTAACCGGATTGAAGGTTATTAATGGCACTTCCACAAAAACTGTATTCCAGTTTGCCATTGCCCCATTCCATAATCCAGGCAGTTCAAGTGCCTTCAAGTCCTTGCCATCTTTTGACTTATGGCTGATGAAGCCGGTTTCGGGGTCAACAAATCTCTGAAGGTCATGGACCTCCCCTTTGTGAGTTTTGATACAACAAACAAGGTCAACAGGATTGAAATGTGTTGCTTGTGCTACAAGTTCCTTCTGGTCGGGGTCATCCATGTTGATCTGCGACATTTCAACAATTTGCAGTGATCTGGCTCCGTTGGGATCTTTTACCCAGAAAGGGCCACCGCCAGGTTCTCCCTCATTTTTCACCATGCCACATACCCTGATTGGGCGGCAGAGGGCATTATAAAGCGCAGATTGTCCTTCAGATGGCTCTTCAGGCAAGCGTCTGGCATCCACATTTAACCGATCAGATGCAAATTTCAAGGCCTCTTTGTATTCCTCAGAAGATAAGGAACCTTTATCCATGCGATTCAGCCACCGATGTGTCTCCTCCATCAATTCAATCAAAATGCCACCCAACCCTTTTTTCCACCTGATGGTTTCCTGTTTCAGATGATCGGGAACCACATTGTCGATGTTTTTAATAAATATGATATCAGCCTCCAGCTCCTGAAGGTTTCGGATCAGTGCCCCATGTCCTCCCGGCCGGAATAGCAGGCTTCCGTCCCTTTCCCTGAATGGCAGATTATCCGCTCCAACAGCAATTGTGTCGGTTGATGATTTTTGCACCGACCAGTTGATCTCATATTTTACTGAATACCTGTTTTCATATTTTTCCCTGATACGCTTCAGCAACCGCTCAAATTTCCCGGTGTGTTCCGGAGAAAGGGTGAAGTGGATTCGAACTACCCCTTTGTGACCTGCTGAATAGAAAGCACCTTCTACAAGCTGTTCCTCCATCGCGGTTCGGATCTGGCTTTCATATCGATGAAATGCGATCAATGCCTTAGGCAGTGATGCATACTCGAGACCGGCATCAAAAAGCAGGTAATCGAGGATGGGCAAATAGTTCCCTGAATCCAAAAGGTGATCTGCATCCAGATCATCCTTGTCCATGATCACTATCAGATCATCCCAAAAAGCATAGTCCTGAATGTTTTCAAAAAACCTTGCAGCCTCATTGTTGTCAGGCAGGAGATCCGTGCTGCCAACTCCTGCCATCAGCAGATCACGCCAGGCAAACACATCTTTGAACATCCGTGTTGCGGCTCCGCTGGCAGGCACAAACTTGTGGATCGTATATTCGCCGGCGTTGCGATCATAGAATGAAGCTTTTTGATCTATTTCGGCATCTCCCGGCACCATGATGCCATCATTGCCGGTTGCCGGTTTGTCAAGCTGCAGTTGGGGAAATCCGTTTTTAAACCGGTTGATCTGCTCCAGGAACAATTCACGACTGATCCCTTTTTCTGCTATTTGTTGGATATCTTTTTCGTTCAGCATACATTAGGTGTTTAGTAAAGGAACAAAAATACACTTTTTTATTTTTTGTATCTTAGCCGTCATAAGCCCTGAAAAAAAACCTATGCACTACAAAAATAATAATGGCAATGGTGAGGCTGCAAAACAGCAGATAAAAGAGATACTGGAAAGCATGCAATTCGCCCGTTTGCTGAAGGATACGCCCAATGTGATCATGATACTCAATACAGAGCGGCAGGTTGTTTACCTGAACCGGAATCCTGTAAAGCCGGAAGAGGCCGCCGGCATAGACGTTCTGGGAAAACGGCCGGGCACCTGCCTTGGATGCATCAACGTGGTTAAAGGGGAACTGGGATGCGGTTCATCAGAGTTCTGCAGGGTATGTGGATTCAACGCCGCCATTTCTGCCAGCGAACAAGGGGAGCAAGCCTCCGGCGAGTGCAACATTGCTTTGAAAAACGGTGCATCCCTGACTTTGAGTGTAACAACCAAACCTTTTGTTCATAACGGGAATCAGTATATTTTTTGTGCACTGGAGGATATCAGTGAGAAGATAAGGCGGCAAATGCTTGAAAACATATTTCTTCATGACATATTGAACACTGCATCGGTACTTCGGGGGATCAGCGAAGCCTTTGAGATGATCCCACCGCCAAAGATCAAAGCCATGCTCCAAAAGGTTTCTGCGAATATCGCGGATGAGATCCAATCATACAAACTGCTCAGCAATGCTGAAACACAAACATTGCAAACCAATTTTTCCGAAGTGCCGATCAAAGCGATTACCGCGGATGTGGTAAAAGCGTTGCGCAGCATTCAGAGATTCTCAGACAGGGATATCAAAATAAGATATGATGAAGCTGCCAGCATTACAACAGAGCGAACACTTTTGCGCCAGGTGCTTATCAATATGTTGAAAAATGCTTTGGAAGCCGGTAATGAGGTCAACGGGGTATCGATTTCCGGCGAGATCAGTCCCGATAACCATCATGCTGTTTTTTCAGTTTCGAATCCGCAACACATTCCTAAAGAGGATCAGTTGAAACTGTTTCAGAAATCTTTTTCAACAAAATCCCGGGGACGTGGCTGGGGCACCTACAGCATTAAGATCCTGACTGAAAAATACCTGAAAGGGGAAGTAAGCTTTGAGTCCAGCAAAGAACATGGCACCACTTTCAGGATATCCATACCCTCATTAACAGAATATAAAAGCTGAACCGGAATCCAAAAGAAACCTGTTTCTCAGAATGCAGACTTGCCAAAGGTTTTTAATTCCATTCGGAAACCATCATAAACGGCATAGGAGAAGCATTTGACCCAGTCACCTGTGTTTATGTATCGCACACCCGGGGCAACATCCAAATCCAGCGGCAAATGCCTGTGACCAAAAACGAAATAATCCACATGATCGGTTTGAAGTATCTTTTTGCAAAAATGGTATAAGCTTTCTTTCTCTTTGCTGTGAAACACTTCCGGCTTGTTGTCATTAGCAATCCGGCTCCTTTTTGAAAAGAACCGGGCAAGCCCCATTCCAAAACCGGGATGAAGAAAAGAGAACAGTTTTTGGCATACGCGACAACTGAAAAATGTTTTCAGCAATTTGTATCCACTATCACCCGGTCCGAGGCCGTCGCCATGGCCAATATGGAATGTTTTCCCCATGAGCTCTGTACGAAAAGGTTTCCGGTGCATGATCACTCCCAACTCTTTTTCAAAATAACCGAAAGCCCACATGTCATGATTTCCTGTGAAATAATGCACATCAATTCCTTTATCGGTTATGGAGGCAATTTTCCCCAGCAATCGCACAAACCCTTTGGGCACAACGGTTCTGTATTCAAACCAGAAATCAAAGATATCTCCGAGCAGGAAAATGGCTTCGGCATCCTTGGCTGCTTCATCCAGCCATGAAACCAATAAATCTTCCCGCTTTCGGCTTTTTTGCGCATTAGGCGCTCCCAAATGGCTATCGGATAAAAAATATATTTTTTTACGATCCGGCATCTCTTTCAATCAAACAATAATATTACGCAAACCTATTGAAAATTATTCAATAAGCAAAGAAAAACATGCGCTGCAAAGCATCTAAACGCCATTCACAAACATGAATGATCAAAAATAAAGCTTAACATTTAAGCAAATTGTATTATATTTATGCTCCCAAAAAAAACGGATAACCCCGGAGTTTAAATTTACCATTAACATAATATAAGGTACTGCAAAAAGAAAACAATATGAAAAATCTGCTACAAGCTTTAGAGCAAGTTGACAAAAAACAGATCACCCCAGCCAATATCAATGCCTTGTTGTCAAAGACAGACTTTTCCAATCTTGATTACGAGTCTTATGTTAAAGGGCAATCGATGGATGAATATGTCCGCATTAAGATTACGGACAGTCCACTGCAGGTTTTTTTCATGATTTGGCCGCCACAGTTCCTTTTACCCATCCATCAGCATAAAAATTTCTGGGGTTATGTCATTCCCTTGAAAGGGATTGTTGCAGAAACCATATACGGTTATGCGGCGCGCAAAAAGAAGGTGTATCTTCATCCAACCAAAACCTTCAAACCCGGCGAGATCATTTATGAACCATATAATGTCATTCATAAACTGCAGAACTCCTCACCGCTGGAACCGACATTATCACTGCACATCTATTATCCGCCCTTTTACGACTACAATGGCACGCTGATTTTTGATGCCCAGAACAGAAAGCTTGCCGTGTTGAATGAAAAAGCCACGAAGCTGGGCTGGGATCTTCCCACGGATCATTACAGCCGTATCGAAGAGGGCGCCTATGATGTTGAAAAGCTTTGGTAATTCAGGGGATGCTATCAAATCTTGCAGACAAGAATTTCCTTAACTCAGCAAGAGAAATGTCTTTTTGAATGATCAGGCCATCAGGACATACCAAAACGGCATGTGGGATGCCCTGTATGTTATACAAGCTCACCACTGGTGAATTCCAGAATCGCAGATCACTAACCTGAATCCAGCTTATCTCATCTTCGTGTATACCCTGTATCCACTGATCCCGGGTTCGATCAAGCGAGATGCCGTATATCTCGAAACCGTAATGCCGGTATTGCTTATAGATCTCACGCAATTGCGGGTTTGCTTCCCGGCAGGGAGTGCACCATGCAGCCCAAAAATCAATAAGTACATATTTACCACGTAAGGAAGAAAGCGCTGACATGGTGCCTGAAGTATCGGGCAAAATTATCTCCGGTGCCACACTTCCCTTGTCGAGGCTACCTCCAATGGCATTACGACGGGCAAGGTCTCTTTGATGTCGACCAACCCTGCGATTCAGATCCATAACATGCTTATTGGTCGGGTAAACCTCTGATAACGATCTGCTCAGCGACTCGAAGTATTCAAAATGCTCCTGCTCATTCAAAAGAAGCTGATTGCCAAAATGTTGATAGAGTGCAATAATGGAAGCCAGAGATTTTGGATTTTTCCGAATAAAGCGCTTCACATAACGTTGATTTTCATCAAAGGCCTGATTATAATGCATTTCAAGCTGATCACGCAGCAAGATATTGGCAGTTCCTTCATGTGCATCAATCATTTGTTCAACGATTGAATCAACGGCTTGATAGCTTTTGGCAAGCTTTTTATTCAACCGTGAGAGGAGTGCAGAACCTTTCGAGCCTTGTACGCGATGATCGAGAAGCAAGTTCTTTGCGTCTCCGCAAATTCGGATCTCTTCACCCGGCTCAATCAAAAGGGTAAGATAGTTTATGTCATTCACGCGAAGCAAAAAGAAACCGGCATCTTCGATATGGTTTTCATAAAAAAAAACACCTGATGAATCAGTTGTAATGACATCAACAGGAATAAGTTCATTTGTAGTCAACTCCTGAAAATACAATTCAATGTTATCTGCCTGCTGCAGCGTTCCCGATAATGTAAAGTAACCAGTCTCATTCTGCGGTTGTGAATTATTACAAGCCGGGAAAAACAACAGAAGAAACAGCAGAAAATTCGGATTCCGAACCATAAAAACCTACACCTTGGATTTAAGTAAAATCAAAGTTACACACAAATAAATCTGAATAAGAAGCTTTTAAGATTTTTTAACCTCCGGAGCAGTATTCCAGGGTTTTAATCACCTGACCTGCCTGTGAATGCAAAGGCAACCATAATGAACAGTATTGTTAAGCCGGAGCTGATCAGGGCACGGCTTAATGTTTGAAACAACTCATCAAAGCGGAAAAGCTCGAGGAAAAACAGGGTGCTGTGGTGGATCAAAACCAGGATAAGGCTATAAAGAAAAAGGGAAATTGTACCAATATTGTAATAGGATGGTGATGCCATATCTTCAGGATCCAGGTTATCGCTAAAAATGCGTAATATGGCAGGTCTGAATAATGCCATAAACAAACTTGAAAGAGCATGTATGGCAAGCGAATCGGCAAAGGTATCCAGGATCAAACCCATCCCAAAGGCAAGTAGCAGCAATACCGACCCTTTTATGTTCACAGGGAGAACCAGGATAAAGAAAATATATACCTGCGGATTGATATATCCACTCACCTGAATATTGTTGAAGATTAAGACCTGCAACAATATCATCAGAACAAAAAGAAAAGGATATTATTC
>SKTA01000067.1 GCA_007122745.1 Bacteroidales bacterium | reverse complement strand
CGCAAATCCAGACCCAGGGTTTGGTGATGAAGCCGGGAAAACAAGACCTGTTTTAATTGTTCAGACTGATCTTTTGAATAAAGTCCACCCTTCGACCCTTATTTGCCCGATAACAACCAATGTTAAGCCTGATTCACAAATACTTAGAGTGCACATAGTAAAGGACACCGCAAAAGTCAACGAAGATTATGATATAATGATAGACCAAATCAGGGCCATAGATAACAAAAGGCTTATGAAGAAAATTGGAGAAGTCCCCGGGAAGATTAGCGAAAAAGTGAAGCAAAACTTAAGAATAATTCTTGACCTTGATGAATAAGACACAATATGAATATCCTCATTATCGACAATTACGACTCTTTTACCTACAACCTTTTTCACATGGTGGAGGCGGTAATGCCCGCTGGATTCTCGCTCACGGTGCATCGGAATGATGCCATCACGATTGATTCGGTTGCTGTTTTTGACCGGATCATTTTGTCGCCCGGACCGGGACTGCCGAAAGATGCGGGCATCACCTGTGCGGTTATTGAGCGGTATGGCCATGAGAAACCCATTCTGGGTGTGTGTCTGGGACATCAGGCAATCGGAGAAGTTTTCGGGGGGAGGCTGCTTAACCTTGACCGGGTATTGCATGGCCGGGCAATTAAAACAAGCATTGTGGACCGGGAGGAACAGCTTTTTCGGGGTTGTCCGGAAGAATTTGACACCGGACGGTATCATTCATGGGTCATTGATCCGAATTATATGCCTGAATCACTGAAAGTGACCGCCATCGACGAACAAAACCTGATCATGGCTATACGGCACAAAGAATATGACATTCGCGGGGTCCAGTTCCATCCGGAGAGCATCATGACAGCTACCGGGGCACAAATCCTAAACAACTGGATACAGATCACTCCTGATAGTAAACCCTCTTGACACGCTGAGATACAGAGGTGAATACTTCATAGGGGATCGTGTTCAGATCTTTTGCCATCTCCCAAACAGGCAAATCTTTTCCGAAAATAATCACTTCATCCCCCTCCTTTGCATCCAGATCACTGACATCAACAGCACACATATCCATGCTGATCTTGCCAACTATCGGCACTTTTTGTCCGTGAACCATCAGCTTGCCACGACCATCACTCAACCTGCGGTTCAATCCGTCGGCATAACCGACAGGCACGATGGCCAGTTTCATCTCCTTTTCTGCCCTGGTACTTCGCCCGTAGCCAATACCTGCCCCCTTTTGTACCGTTTTAATCTGTGAAACAACAGACCGGAAAGTACTCACATGCTGCAGCAGTTGCTGCACAGCGGGGTCGCCACTCACACCATAAAGTCCGATGCCTGGCCGCACCATGTCGAAATGTGCCTCAGGAAAACGTGAAATGGCTGAAGAATTAACAATATGGCGGAAAAAGGGATATCTCAAAGCATCCTGAATGATATCGCACAGTTGCTGAAAAAATTCAATTTGCTCACGCGTAAATGGATCCTGTTCAGGATCCTCGCTGGCGGCAAGATGGGAGAAAACGGAAGCAACTCGAATACGGGGATTGGCCTGCAAAAGGTCAATCAGGGGTTTGACATCATTGGGCATAAACCCCAAACGATGCATGCCGGTATCAAGTTTGATGTGTATAAGAAAGCTTTGAGGTTTTTCGGAGCCGTTTTCATGGTCCAATGCATGGATCAGCTTTTTTAACAATGGAAATCCATATATTTCGGACTCCAGCCGGTATTCAAAGAGGGTGTCAAAAGTGCGGATCTCCGGATTCATGACAACAATGGGCATGTCCACACCGCCATCTCGCAATGTTTTTCCTTCATCAGCATAAGCAACAGCCAGGTAATCGATCTGGTGAAATTGCAACATGCGCGCCACTTCAACCGTCCCGCTTCCATATGAGAATGCTTTTACCATGCACATGGTTTTTGTGCCGGGCTTCAGCATCGAACGGAACACGTTCAGATTATGTGTCAATGCGTCAAGGTTAATCTCCAGTATCGTTTGATGATCTTTTTGCTGAAGCAGATTGCTCAGGCGTTCAAACCCAAAAACCCGGGCACCCTTCAGCAAAATCGCTTCCCTTTGCAGTGTATGCAGATCAAAATCACTGACAAACGCTTCAGTGTCCTCAAAAAACAGGGAAGATTTTGGAAAAAGGTGTGACTGAGATGATATTTCCGGTCCAACTCCGATAAACCGGTAAATGTTATGGCTCCTGACAAGGTCTGCCACTCTGGCATACAGCATTGTGGGCTCGATGCCACTCTGCATGATGTCAGAAAGAATAAGCGTTTTTCTTTGATGGTGTGTCTGATTCTCCAGAAAATCAAGCGCGATTGCCAATGATTGGAGATCTGAGTTGTAACTGTCGTTGATCACGGTAGAGCCATTCACCCCCTCTTTCATCTCCAAACGCATGGCCACAGGTTGCAGTTTGCCGAAGCGGGGAATAATTCTTGCATCAGAATAACCTGAATGTTTTAAATAAGCGAGACAATGCAAAGCATTTTCTATGGATGCATCATCAAGAAACGGGATGGAGATCAGGAATCGTTGGCCACGATACTGTGCCGCGATTAAGGTTTGGTCATCCGTTTTTTCAACGTTGATTATATGCAATATGGCATCACTGTCAGCACCCCAGGTAAAGAGCTGAACATGCTTGTGCTTTTTATGCCATTTCTGAACAGCCTTATGAACCTTCTGCTGATCGCGGCAATAAATCAGGATGCGGCAGGAGCGAAACAATCTGAGCTTTTCTTCAATTTTCTGTGTTGTTGACAAAAAACCTTCATCATGGGCCGAACCAATATTGGTAAAGATGCCAACCCGGGGATCGAGTATTTGCTGCAGTTTTTTCATTTCTCCGGGTCTGGATATACCTGCTTCGAAAATGCCCAGCTCATGCTGCGGTTCAATCAACCAGACAGAAAGGGGTACACCAATTTGGGAATTATAGCTTTTCGGACTGCGAACAATCTGTTTTTCTTCATAAAGCAGCTGATGCAACCACTCTTTAACAATGGTTTTTCCATTGCTACCGGTAATACCAACAACTTCCGGATTATTTTTTTTACGATGATGCCCGGCAAGGATCTGCAATGCAGTTAATGGATCCTCATGCAGGATAAAACAGGCATC
Organism: Bacteroidales bacterium; assembly: GCA_007122745.1. Classification (GTDB taxonomy): domain Bacteria; phylum Bacteroidota; class Bacteroidia; order Bacteroidales; family UBA7960; genus PUPG01. Next base: position 5,489 of record SKTA01000067.1, on the reverse strand, counting down.
AGGAAAATTTTTGATCCAGCTTTTGTTTGTAATTTGCACAATAAAAGTGCGCACCCCCTTTTCAAGCAACTCATCAACATACAGGTGGCCATCATTTTTTTTTGTTTTGATGGCAAAAAACAGGGTATGTTCTGGTGCAATCAGTTGTCGGCTATCCAGCAACAGGAATCTTATCCTTGCCTCTCCGGGAACGGCACCAACCGGTTTTCCCCGAACAGCTCTGATCACCTCATGGATTGCATAAGCAGTATTGAGTGTCATTTTGCATTGTTAAACCGACCCGGGTAAGCTGAATCATTCGTTATTGTTTTCGTCGTAAGTATCTTTAACACCGAGCGGATTCTCCATCAACGCTTCATTCATTCTTCTGTTTTTTACCACATCAATGGCCAGGTAAATGGCTTCACGAAAAGCATCGGCACTGGCTATGTTTTTACCGGCAATATCGAAAGCGGTACCATGCGCAGGGGATGTCCGAACTACAGAAAGGCCGGCGGTAAAATTCACACCGCTCTTGAAGGCAAGTGTTTTGAATGGTATTAAGCCCTGGTCGTGATACATCGTCAGGATGCCGTCAAAATTGTTGAAAGCGGATGAGCCAAAAAAACCATCTGCCGGATAGGGTCCAAAAACAAGCATGCCGCAGTCGAAAGCCTCACGGATGGCCGGTATGATCAACTCCTGTTCTTCAAGTCCGATCACCCCTTTGTCACCAGCATGAGGATTTAACCCAAGGATCGCAATCCGAGGTTTTCTGATCCCAAAGTCGTTTTGCAGGGATTGATTCATGATGCGTATTTTTTTGAGGATCTCCACTTTTGTGATCTTCCCGGGCACCTCTCTGAGCGGGATATGGCCTGTAATTACACCTATGCGGGTTGTATTGCTCACCATCAGCATCAGGCTATCATCAGCACCGAACTTCCGGGTAAGATACTCCGTATGACCCGGAAAATCAAATGCTTTACTCTGAATGTTTTGTTTGTTGATCGGTGCTGTTACCAGTGCATCAATATGCCCTTTTGCGAGATCATCCGTGGCCGATTCGAGCGACTGCAGTGCAGCCTGGCCGGCAATGGTTGTATTTTGTCCCAGCTCAATTTTAATCTCATCAGAAAAAACATTAAGCAAATTTGCTTTCCCCGGCAAAGCCTGATCGGCCGAACGGATCACATGAAAATTGAAATCATGAACCCCGAGCGTTTTTTTAAAATAGGATGCAACTTTTGACGAGCCATACACCACAGGTGTAAAAAAATCAAGAATTCGGGCATCGGCAAGAGCCTTGATGATGACCTCATAGCTGATCCCGTTAACATCGCCATGACTGATGCCTATAACAACCGGTTTATCTGTATCCATAATTAAAAATCAAAATAAAAAAAAGGATCTTACATACGCAAAGGTAAGTTATTAAGTGAAAAATATAAAATGTAAAGGAAAAAATGTAAAATGAAAAATTAATTTTTTTTATTTAAACATTTTTTTGCACTTTTACCTGTCTTGAATTACGAAAAGATCATATTGGGAATAGACCCGGGCACAAACAATATGGGTGTGGGTGTAATCGGCATCAACCGTAAAGAGATTGAGCTGGTTGCGATGGATGTATTAAAACTTGATCAGCTGGGCAACCATGCTTTAAAGCTGAAAAAGATTTTCGAAACGGTATTGCGCAACATTGACGCCTTCAAGCCTGACGAGCTTGCTATTGAAAGCCAGTTTTTTGGAAAGAATGTGCAATCGATGTTAAAGCTTGGACGCGCACAGGGAGTGGCCATTGCGGCTGCCTTACACCGTAACATTCCAGTTTTTGAATACTCCCCGCGGAAGATCAAACAATCGATTACCGGCAGGGGGAGCGCGTCGAAAGAGCAGGTTGCTGCCATGCTTTACCGGATACTTAACATTGAGGGCGTTCCAGACAACCTTGACATCACGGATGCCCTGGCCGTGGCTTTATGCCACCATTATCAGGCCGGCAAGGCCGCACAGGCTGACAATAAAAACTACAGTGGATGGAAAGCTTTTATTTCCGATAACCCCGACCGGGTTTCAGGTTCTTCTTAAGAATTTATAGCCTCAGAAACCCGTTTGGCGATCATTGCAAACTCCTCGGGTCCGAGTTCCAGTTTGGGCTTGCTGAAGTCGATATCATAGATGCCATTGATCGGCACCAGGTGAATATGTGCATGCGGCACCTCCAGTCCGACAACGGCAACTCCTACCCTCTCACACGTCATCGACTTATCTAATGCCCTTGCGATCTTTTTTGCAAAAAGCCACAGGTCTTTGTAAGTCTCATCATCAAGGTCAAACAAATTGTCTGTCTCCTGTTTAGGAATAACCAGTGTGTGCCCTTTTGCCAGCGGATTGATGTCAAGAAAGGCAAAAAAACGGTCATCTTCTGCAATTTTATGGGATGGGATCTCCCCTTTGATAATCTTTGAGAATATCGTTGCCATGTTTATGCGATTTTATTACGAATTCCGTCTATCTTGATATTTCTATGATCTGAAATGTCATCAGTCCGGCCGGGACATTGATCTCTACCGTTTCTCCTGCTTCTTTGCCAAGTAGCCCCCTGGCGATGGGTGAACTGACCGAAATTTTGCCCTCTTTGATGTTGGCTTCATTTTCCGGGACGAGGGTATAAGTCATCGTAGCATTGTTTTTCAGGTTTTTCAATTGAACTTTTGACAAGATGGACACCTTGCTGGAGTCAAGCTGACTCTCATCAATTACCCGAGCCTGACTGAGTGTTTCTTCCATCTTGGAGATACGCAGCTCCAGCATGCCTTGTGCATTTTTGGCAGCATCGTATTCAGCATTTTCTGACAGGTCGCCTTTTTCACGTGCTTCAGCAATTTGTTGTGAAATGGCCGGACGATCAACAGACTTTAGCTTTTCCAGTTCATCCTGCAGCTTTTCGAGTCCTTCTTTTGTAAAATACTTAACCTGGTTCATAGCACAATGTCTTAAAAAAGACCAGACATTCGTGTAATCCACAACTGTGAACCTGAACGTCTGGATAATTTGGTTTAATTACAATTTTCAGTTTATCATGCCCATTTTAATCAATTAAAAGCACTGAAGTCACTTGTATGACCAATTGGCAACAAGTGTCAGTGCTTATGCCGTTCAAAAAAAATGGGGCTTACAGAAAAAATACCTGGTAATGGATTGATTCCAAAACCAGGCTTATCACTTTTTATTTAATATTTACGAAGCAAATATAAGCAATAATTCAATTCAATGATAAAAATCAATGATATTTTTTATTGAGGATTTCTGAGAATACCACAGCTGTTTCCAAGTCGAAATCAGGCACGCCTTCAGCATTATCCCGATCATAAGCTTGTTCAGCCATAGCAAGTTCCAACGCTTCCTTGGTTTTATGTGATTTGATCAGGTCATCAATGGTCATGATCTTACCTTCAGAAGAGAATTCAAAATCTTCTGAAACTCCGGTTTTCCCGACATGTTTCTCATAAGAAGCGGGAATGCGATCCTTTTCATAATCCGGTGTGCTTCTTATTGCAGCCGGTTCAGCCCTTTCACGTTGTTCAACCGACTCGTATTGTACCTCTTCGGGTTTGGATTTCTCTTTTTTCTTGTCACCTCCAAAGAACTCCTCCAGCATATCTTCCATATTTACTTCAGCCTCTGCAGGTGCAGGTTCCTGTTGTTTCGCAGGCTCTGGTTTCTTTTTTGGTTTTTTTCTCAGAAAGCTGACCAGCAGCCATACAATCAAAAGTATGATATAAACAAAGTCTTCCATGGTATGTTTTTGTCTTGTTTCGCAAATTTACTAAAAAATGTTTAGTTGTTGAGATGTTTAGAAGTTTAGTTGTTTAGTTGTTGAGATGTTTAGAGGTTGGAGGTTGGGCATGGTCCGTTCTGTTTCTTCGCGCTCTCCGCGCCTTTGCGGTGAAAAAGATTAACCGCGAAGGCGCAGAGGTCGCAAAGTTGTCATTAATAACGAAGCAGCGCGAAGTGAAGGATCTGTCAACTTCATCCATTGAACCCAGAAGATCATGCCATATGTTTTTGATTCAAAACAGTTTTGCAATAAAAACATTAATTTTGCATTATAGTATTATTGAAAACAATATGTTTCGAATATTCAGATACCTTTTAATGGCTGCGTCTTTGCTGATGCTTTTCTCATGCAGCAAGGAGGATGAACATCCTGTGCCTTATGTAAGGGTTGATTTTAATTTCAACATAACCCATTACAATCTGGATGGACCTGGGATGTCTGCGGAATTTCCCCGCGGAACCTATCAGGGTTATCGCGGACTTTTTGTCTACCGGGTGTCGATGGATGAATTTCGTGCATTTGATCGTGCTTGTCCCACCAATCCGCACCAATGCACACTAAACATTTCTGAAGAAAATCCTGTAATCGTTGGTGCTGACTGCAGCACTGCAACCTTTTCTTTACTTGATGGCGCGCCATTGGAAGGGGTGTCAAATTACCCGCTTCGTGAATACCGGACAAGCTATAACCCGAATACACTCCGGTTGACTATCACAAATTAATTGCAAATCGAAAGCCCAAAATGGGTCATTCCGGCAATTGTTAATTAATCGTTAATAACTTTTTTTAACAAATACTTGGGGGCATTAAAAAAACTTCTATTTTTATGCCATCCATTCCGAAAGGGGTGGATTGTTGTTCATGTTAAATTAATGTTTTCTTAATTTTTTGGGCTTAAACAAATTAAGCCTTCAGGGTAAATTTGCATAAAAATCATTTATTACCAAAAACCACATAATCATTAACCATTTCATTCACTAAAACAAAAGCAAAATGAGAAAACTATTCACATTAATGAGTGTTATTGCTGCATTTTTTCTCCTGACGGGATCGAATGCAGTTTTTTCACAGGGGGTTACCACCTCGGCCATTGAGGGTATGGTCATGAGCTTCGACAACCAGCCCCTTGCAAACGCCAACGTTGTGGCGGTTCACGAGCCCTCCGGTACACGCTACGGTACAGTTGCGCGTGAGGATGGCCGTTTTAACCTGCCAAACGTTAGAACAGGTGGGCCCTACACGGTAACAGCATCTTTCGTTGGTTACGAAACAGATGAAGTTACTGAGCTCCGGCTCGCGCTTGGGGAAAGCCGTACCTTGATCTTCGTGCTTGTTGAAAGAGGCATGATACTGGAGGAGGTTGTTGTTATGGGCCGTCTTGACCCCGTAATGAATGCCGACAGAACAGGTGCTTCAACCAACCTGAATACGGAAAACATTCAGCGCATGCCTACCATCTCGCGTAACATTTCAGATTTCACACGTATGAGTCCGCTGAGCAACGGATCAAGTTTTGCCGGACGTGACAACCGCTTCAACAACTACACCGTTGACGGTAACGTTTACAACAACAACTTTGGCCTTGGTTCAGGTCAGTTTGCAGGAACCAACCCCATCAGTATGGATGCAATCGAGGAGATCCAGATCAACATTGCTCCTTTTGATG
>SKTA01000002.1 GCA_007122745.1 Bacteroidales bacterium | reverse complement strand
AGTCGTTCTAAATTCACAAATGAACACATGTAGTGTTTTTATATTTATTATGTTTCTTATTTTTAAGTTTTTATATATTTTTTGTTATGTTTATAAATGACACTTAACACAGTTTATCTTATTTTTGTAGCGTTTATGATAAGATATTATCATGGTCTTTAAAAACCCAAAAAGCACCATAAAACACCTATCATAACTTTTTTTTAATCCATTGTTGCTTCATTCAGAATGCTTGTGTAAATTAGCAGAAAGTGCTTCGTATGGTCAAAGGAAATTTTCTTGTCTACAAATCATCTGCAGGAAGCGGTAAAACATTTACCCTGGTAAAGGAATACCTGAAAATTGTACTCAGGGATACGGAAGCTGTAAAAAACATCCTTGCGATTACGTTTACCAATGCGGCTGCCGCCGAAATGAAGGAGCGGATTATCAAGGAGCTCAGCAACATCATTGAATTTGGCCAACAAACCGTGAACAAGACACCCGAAGGGATGATGGCCCAAATAATCAAGGATTGGGAAAATGAGGGTTTCTCCGTTCCAAATAATGAATGGATCGTGGGTCAGGCTGATAGGGCGAGAAAAAAGATCCTGCATCAGTATGCCGATTTTTCGGTGAGTACGATCGACAGCTTCATGCACAGGGTGGTACGCACATTTGCCTTTGACCTGGACCTTCCTATGAGATTTGAAGTGGAGCTTGATACAGAAAGCCTGCTGAGGCTGGCAGTGGATAAGCTGATTTCCAGTGTTGGCGCAGATCGAAAGCTAACGCAACTGCTTGTAACCTATATCCTGAACCAAACCGATGAAGAGAAAGACATCCGGCTGGAGAACCTGATTGTTGAAATGGCTAAAACCCTTACCGATGAAGAAAGCGCACCCTACATCAGGAAAATTAAAGGGCTAAATACGGAGGATTTTGAAGAAATTGCAAAAACGCTCAAACAATCAATTGCAACCTTTGAACAAAAGATCGAAAACGAAGCAACGGAAGCCATGGCACTGATTACGCGAAACGGGCTGGTTGCATCCGACTTTTACTACACCACAAAAGGTATTTTTGGATATTTTAAGCAGCTGGCAGCGGGAAATGTCAGGGAGAAGATCCATCCCAACAAAAGTGTTCTTAAAGCCATTGAGCAAAACCAATGGAACTCTAAGAAAATCTGTTCAGAGGCAAAAACCAAAATGGATTCGATCCAGGGTGAGCTTGAACGCCACTACAATGCCATACAAAGCCTGTCCACCTCAGATTTTGGAAAATATTTAACCCATAAGGCGGTGTTAAGCAATATTTATCCGGTTGCCGTGCTGAACCAGGTGGAATTATTGCTCGAAGAGATCAAGACAGACAATGTGCTGTTGCATATCTCCGACTTCAACAAGCGGATTGCCGGCATCGTTAGAGAAGAACCTGTTCCGTTTATCTACGAACGGCTTGGTGAACGTTACAGGCATTACATGATCGATGAATTTCAGGACACATCCGCATTGCAATGGGAAAACCTGCTGCCATTGCTTGTAAACGGACTTGCAACCGGCGACAAGAGCCTGATTGTCGGGGATGGGAAGCAAGCCATATACCGGTTCCGGAACGGAGATGTGGAACAGTTTGCCAACCTGCCAAAGCTGGGTAAGGAAATCCAATCGGTATCCAAACCTGAATGGGAGGCAAGCTTAAACCACAGCTGCAAAATAAACGTACTGGAAGACAACTGGCGATCGGCCAAGGCGATCGTAACATTCAACAACGACTTTTTTGGATTTACACAAAAGCATCTGGCGAATTATATTCAGCCCATTTATGATGATCTGGAGCAGAATCCTGTCAAGAAGGACCTGTCGGGTTATGTGGAGGTGACTTTCCGGGAAGAGGAGGAATGGATTCCTGCCGACGAACAAATGCTGGAGCAGGTGCTGGATGCAATCAACCGCTGTCACGAAGCCGGACATCCATACAGCGACATTACCGTGTTGTGCCGCAAGCATAAGGAGGGCAGCATGCTCGCCAGGGGGTTGCTCAGCCACGATATCCCCGTTATTTCCGCTGAGTCGCTGTTGCTTAGCCAGGCAAAAGAGGTGAATTTCTTCCTGAGCATCATACGCCTGTTGGATAATCCATTCGATAAGATAGCAGCCGTTGAAATGCTGGAATACCTGTTGAGTAACAATTTTATTAACAACCCCGATAACCTTCACGGATGTCTTACTACAACAGGCATATCGCAAAACCGCCACAAAAAGCCGGAAAATCCTTTACTGGCCTCCATTGAGAACTTGCTCCGGAAGAACGGGATTGATTTTGCATTCGACCGGTTCCTTCATCAGAACATATATGATACCTGTGAAACCATCCTTAGGAGGTTTTTTTCCGGGCAGGAATCCCTGAATCCCTTTGTTTCCTTCTTTATGGATGCTATTTTTGATTATGAATCGGGCCAAATGCTGTCTTATGCCGATTTTCTCAGCTGGTGGGAAGAGAAGGGTAAAAGTTACTCGGTAGTTGTTCCGGAGGGGGTCAACGCCGCGCAGGTGATGACCATTCACAAATCCAAAGGGCTCCAATTCCCGATTGTAATACATCCTTTTGCAGATCAGGCTGTTAAACAGCCAACAAAGGCGGGATTCTGGATTCAGGGAGAAGAGGCAGAGATACCTGCCCTGCCGGCTACATGGCTCAAGATGACAAAGGGAAGCCTGGAGGGAACACCTTTCCAGCCAACAATCGATGAAGAGCTGGAGAAAAGCTTTCTGGATTTGATCAACACAACTTATGTAGCCTTTACCCGACCATCGCAAAAACTATTTGTCTTTTTCCAGAAGGAAAAACGAAAACCAAAGAACTCGATTGGAACATTGTTACAGGAACACCTTGAAGAAAAAGGCATGTGGCAGGAAAACCGTTTCACCTATTCGTTCGGCCTTTTTGAAGAAGCTCGTGATAAAACCGATGAAAGCCCAGAAGCAGCCTCCTCATTTAAAAAACTGATCAGCAATCCCTGGACAAAAAAAATGCGGATGCGCTCCCATAACATCGAACGAGGCATCCTTTTTAACAGGCATGATGCCCTGGAGCGTGGCAACCTGCTGCACCGGGCCATGGAGGAGATCAGGAGCACCGAAGATGTTGATCCGGTGCTGCAGAACATGCTTGACAAGGGGGAGATCACCGGGGAGATCAAAACGGAATGGACCGGAAAAATCAATGCAATGATTCGTCACCCCGAAGTAGAGGCATGCTTTAAACCCGGTGTTACTATCAAAACCGAACCCGGATTGTTTGATCAGAATGGCAGTTTCTTTCGTCCCGACAGGGTGGTTTTCCTTGACAATGAATGTGTGGTGATCGATTATAAGACGGGCATGGTGTACGACCACCACCGTCAACAAATGAACACATATGCATATCTCTTAAAATCAATAGGATATCCAAAAATCAGGAAAATCATCCTTTACCTCGATCAGGGAAAATCAGAAACAGTCTAAATAAAAACTACTGGATATCAATCGTTTTACGGCACTTTACCTCCCGTTTTTAAACATTTATTTGTATTTTGCGTTCGTAAAATCTATGCAATTTGATCACAATCCAGCGAACCAACAACGAAAAGCACAAAATGCCACAGATTCACAGATTTGCAGATTTTAAATTTTTAACATGTTAATAGTGTTTACAATCAAAGACTTATGCTCAGGCAAAACGCTACAAATGATCCAAAATTGGTTTTTTGGAGCAGAGTCACCAGTTAAATCATAAACCAGCAAGACATATCGCCCTGAAAGGGTCGCTTAAAACAAAGCAAGTGATAACTTACGGAAATTCTATATTCGTCATATTTATAAAAAGATGAAGAACCAGGAAATCATAAAAAAATTCGCACCGAAACAGCATAATTTACTGGAGATCCTGCATGCGCTGCAGGACAACCATCCGCAAAATTATCTGACCGAAGATGCGCTGGAGGAAACAGCCCGCTTTTTGAACATCACCAAAAGTGCCGTTTACGGCGTAGCCGGTTATTACACCATGTTCAGTCTGAAACCAAGGGGAAGATACATTATCCGGGTTTGTGTTTCACCGGTATGTGAAATATTGAAAGTCAATGAAGTTTTAGCGCATCTGGAGTCAGAGCTTGGCCTGAGTGCTGGCGAAACAACCCCTTGCGGACGATTTACGCTTGAAGTGTCAGAATGTTTGGGACAATGCCAGGAAGCGCCATCGATGATGATTAACCAGAAGGTTTACAACAATCTCAGCAAGCAAAAAATTTCAAAAATACTTAACAGTTACAGGGCAAAATGATAAAAGAAACCAGAGTTATTTTAAAGAATGCGGGGACAATCAACCCCGAATCGATTGATGACTACATTGCCGCAGGAGGGTATGAAGCTTTGCGCAAGGCTTTATCCATGCCGCCAGGCTCCGTTATTGATGAACTGATGGAAGCAGGCCTCAGGGGTCGCGGTGGTGCCGGCTTCTCTACCGGTATGAAGCAACAATTCACCAGTCAGGGTTGTCTTGATTGTCCGCAGCGCTACGTAGTGGTGAATGCAGATGAGGGAGAACCGGGAACTTTCAAGGACCGCATCATCATGGAGGAGGATCCCCATTCTTACCTTGAGGGAACCATCATTGCCGCACATGCCATACAGGCTACCAAAGGATATATTTACATCCGGGGGGAGTATTACAACTCCATTCAGAAAACGGAGAAAGCAATTCAGGACGCTTATGAGAAGGGTTTTCTAGGAAAAAACATACTCGGGTCCGAATTTGACTTTGATGTGGAGATCAAACTGGGAGCCGGATCCTACCTGTGCGGAGAAGAGCTGACCATGCTGGAATCATTGGAAGGGAAGCGTGGCAATCCGCGAATTAAGCCCCCCTTCCCGGCAGAGAAGGGCCTTTTCGGCATGCCAACCCTGGTCAATAATGTTGAGACACTTGCCAATGTCCCTGTCATTATTTCAAAAGGCAAGGACTGGTATCGCCAATATGGAACGGAGCGCTCACCCGGAACAAAGATCTTCTCCATCAGCGGTCAGATTAACAAGCCCGGCAATTATGAATTGGAGTTGGGTGTTACGTTGCGCCAACTGATTGAAGACATGGCAGGTGGCATGAAGGATGGCAAGCCATTTAAGGCGGCCCTGCTTGGTGGAGCTGCCGGAACATTTGTGGATTCATCAATGCTGGATGAGAGGATGACCTACGACAACCTGCGGGAAAAGGATGCAACTCTGGGATCCGGTGCCGTAATCGTACTGGCAGAAGGAGATTCCATTTACGACATCCTGCAGAACTGCTTGCGCTTCTTCAGGCATGAAAGCTGCGGCAAATGTGTACCTTGCCGGGTCGGGACAAGCTTGCTGGTTCGAAAAGGGGTTGAGTTACTTAACGGACATTCTGAAAAGATGCTTATACTGCAAGAGATGGAAAAAGAGGCTGAGCTGATGGCAAAAACATCGCTTTGCCCGCTTGGACAAAGTCCCATCCTGCCCCTGAAATCGGCCACAAGGTATTTCGCCGAAGAACTTTAAGGCAATCAAGAGAAAAAATCATCATACATTATATTATAATCAATTACCGGAACAATCATTCAAACCAAGATGTCAAAAACAATCCAGTTTACCATAGATAATAAAAAAATAATGGCTGCAGAGGGAGCAAACCTGCTTCAGGTGGCCAAAGACAACGGCATTGCGATTCCCCATCTTTGTTATCACAAAAAACTAAGTCCGACCGGAGCTTGCCGCCTTTGTATCGTCAAAATAAAAGACCAGCGTGGTCTGATCGCTTCCTGTGCTGTTCAAGTGAAGGAGAGGATGGAGGTTACGGTCTTTGATCCGGAACTGGAAGAAGCCAGGAAGTACTTGCTCGATTACCTTTTGTCGGAACATAACGAGAGACACGACAGCAGCTACTCCGACGAATTCCGCGAACTGGTATTCAAATATGGTTTGGATAAAAAAGAAAACAGGAAATTCCCATCAATCTGGAAAGAACTGGGCTATGAGAAAGATGAAAGCTCTCCGGTTTTAACCTATGACGCCGCCAAATGCATCAAGTGTTTCCGGTGCATTAAAGGGTGTGACGAAGTACAGGGTAAAAATGTCCTTTCGTTTAACAGCAGAGGCATCCGCTCATACATCATCGGAGGTTTTAACCAGTGGGATGAAAGTGAATGTGACGGTTGCGGTGAATGCATTCAGCTTTGTCCGACCGGAGCCATTGTAGAAAAGCCCCATCGCAGCGAAATCAATCTTGAAAACGGCATTCGCAAAGTGCGTACAACTTGTCCCTACTGCGGAGTAGGATGTCAACTTGAACTGTTTATCCAGAACGGAAAGATTGTCCGCAGCAATGGTGTGGAAGGTGTGAGTCCGAACGACGGAAGGCTTTGCGTGAAGGGACGCTTTGGTTACGATTACGTAAACCATCCCGACCGGCTGACCACCCCTCTGATTAAAAAAGACGGGAAGTTCGTTGAGGCAAGCTGGGACGAAGCACTTGACCTCGTGGCAAGCAAGTTCAGCGAAATCAAGCAGAAACACGGGCGCAAGGCGCTGGCAGGCTATGCATCTGCGAAGACCACCAATGAGGACAACTATCTGTTCATGAAGCTGGTTCGCCTGGTGTTTGGCAACAACAACGTCGACTACTGCACCCGGTTATGCCACGCCTCCACAGTAACGGCCATGCTGCGCGCTCTGGGAGACGGTGCAGGCAGCAACTCGATAGAGGACTATGAAACCAGCGATTGCATGCTGGTGACGGGCAATAACATGATCGAAACACATCCCGTAACAGCTACTTTTGTAAAATATGCGGTACAAAGAAATGGTGCCAAGGTGATCATTATCGATCCAAAATGGACGCCCTTGGTAAAGGATGCTTACATCTGGTTGCAGCCTAAGCTGGGCACCGACGTTGCCTTGCTGAACGGGATGATCCGCGAGATCATCAAAGAGGGGTTGATCGATGAGCAGTTTATCCAGAGTCGCGTTGAAGGGGGCATGGAGGCCTATGAGGCCCTTAAGGAATTAACAGAAAAATACACTCCAGAATATGTGGAAGAGATTACGGGTGTACCCGCCGGCAAGATGACAGAGGCAGCCAAGATCTATGCCAGGGCAAAAAGACCGCTGATTGCTACAGGTATGGGATACAGCCAGCAAGTAACAGGAACCCATAATGTCTTTTGCCTGATCAACATGTTGCTTATTACCGGACAGATCGGTCGCAAAGGAGCCGGACTGAATCCGCCACGCGGACAAAATAACGTGCAAGGCGTATCGGATGTCGGGGCCTCCCCTTTCACCTACCCCGGTTATATTTCTGTTGAGGATGATGAAAACCGCAAAAAGGTTGCAAAGGTTTGGGGTGTTCCCTTCGCAGAGCTTGACGGAGAAAAAGGATTGTCGACCGTTGAGATCTTGCAGGCCGCATACGACGGCGAAATCAAAGGGATGTACATCATGGGAGAGAATCCCATGCTTACCGACCCAAACCTCAATCATACGGAGGAGGCGATCAAAAAGCTGGACTTTTTGGTTGTCCAGGATATCTTCCCTACCGAAACAACACCGTTTGCAGATGTAATTCTGCCTGCCACTGCCTTTGCGGAAAGTGAAGGGACTTATGTAAATAGCGACAGGCGCGTGTTACGCGTTCGAAAGGCCGTTGACCCACCCGGACAGGCGCGGCAGGACTGGGAGATTGTTGCCGAGATTGCAAAACGGATGGGCAAACCCCTTGGTAATTATCAAAATGAAAGTGATATATGGGATGAAATTGCCATGGTAGCACCTATTTTTGCAGGAATTTCGCACGAAAGACTTGAAAATAAAGGAATCCAATGGCCGTGTCCCGATAAAAACCACCCGGGAACGGCAACACTTTTTACAGAAAAATTTAATACGCCCAATGGTTTGGGTAAATTGCACCCGGTAGACTATGCAGAACAAAGTGAAAGAGCATCGGCAGAATACCCATTCATTTTAAATACCGGGAGAATCCTTTACCAGTATCATAGTTCAACCATGTCACGGAAAAACAAGGCCCTGACAGACTTTGCCAATGAGCCTTATGTGCTGATGCATCCTGCTGATGCGAAGGCCAATGGATTTGCGGAAGGACAAAAGGTAAAGATCACGTCTCGTCGTGGCTTTATCGAAACGGTTGTGCAAGTCAGCGATCAGGTTTTGGAGGGTGAATTGTTTATGCCCTTTCATTATTCAGAAGCCCCTGTTAATAAACTGACCCGCGATGAACTGGATCCTTATTCCAAGATCGCACCGTTCAAGATTTCGGCCGTAAAGGTGGAGTAGATTTACTGAATAAATGGTTGATTCGCGTTAAGCGTTTAGCGTTTGGCGTTTAGCGTTTGGCGTTTAGCGTTAAGATCTGTCTTTAGACCTTCGGGTTTCCCACCAGAACCTTCTTAATCTTAATCTTAATCTTAATCTTATTTAGCTACTGCAACGGACAAACAAGATCATATCCGCGCTAACCGCATTTGTTAAAATTTCTTAATTAATCCACCCCCGCCTTTTTTAAAACAATTATTTTATAATTTTACTTATGTTTATTTAGTCTAAATTAAAATATAAATATATTTAATCAGTACTTTTCTGATTAAAGTCCTTAAATACATTACACCAATAGAACCCGTT
>SKTA01000058.1 GCA_007122745.1 Bacteroidales bacterium | reverse complement strand
AGGCATTGGTCACACGTCCGGAAGCGTAAGTGGCAGCTTTCATGCCAAAAAAACCGGCCAACCCTGAAAAAAAGCCGCCGGTAATGAAAGCAAACGGCACCCAGGTGTTTTGAACACCCAGACCATAGGCCAGAAAAGAAAAAATCACCGTGATGATTGCAAACACGATGATTACCACTTTGTACTGCTGACGCAAATATGCTGAGGCGCCTTTTCGAACATGTTCAGCAATTTGCTTCATCATAATTGTCCCTTCGTCCATCGACATCATCTGCCTGAAGAAATACCAGGCGAATCCGAGTGCCAATAATGAACTTACGGGTACTAACCAAAAAATTGAAGGCATGTTAAATTGTGTGTTTTGGGTTAATGAATGAATTGGTTTAATTGATGTTCGCAAAAATAAATAATTATTCAGTTAAAAAAATGAATCGAACGGGATTTTATGGGGTTTTTTCCGGATGTTAAGTTTATGTAGTGTTATCCAATGATTGTTTTATTCAAATACCTGAACAATTTTGGTATTTATTAGACAAACTCTTATGTTGCTTTCTCCAAAAAAACCGTAAATTTGTTTCTTGTTCGAGCATCAAATTATTATTCAGAGAAGAAGAAGGGGCCCTTTATGAAGAAAATTAAGCTTGATATTTTGGGGATATCCTACAGCCAATCTCAATCGGGTGCTTATGCCCTTATTTTTGGTGAAGCAGGGAAAAAACGCCGGTTGCCTATCATCATTGGGAGTTTTGAAGCTCAGGCCATTGCCATTGAACTTGAAAAAATGAAACCCAGCAGGCCATTAACTCACGATCTGTTCAAAAACTTCGCAACAACTTTCAATATCTCAATAAATGAAGTGATCATTTACAAGTTCAGCGAAGGCATCTTTTATGCGAAACTCATATGTTTTGACGGCGTTAAAGAGGTTGAGATTGACTCCAGGACATCGGATGCCGTTGCCATCGCCGTCCGGTTTAAGTGCCCCATCTACACTTATGAAAAGATATTAAACGCCGCCGGCATTGTTATGCAGGAGGGGGATGAGAGCATTCCCGGCAGGCAGGAAGCCAAAACAGGAGATGTTTCCACCACCGAAGATCCAGCGGTCACCTATCACCATATGACGCTCAAGGAACTCGAGAAAAAGCTGATGGAGGCCATTGATGCCGAGGCTTATGAAAAAGCTTCAGTGATCCGCGATGAAATAAATAAAAGGAAAGGCAGCCGCAAAAAAGACAGCTAGTTGTGATGCCGGTTGTTTAACACTAATTTTCATAAGTTACATTTAACTATTGTGGAATGAGCAAGACAAGTATGATCACCAGGCTCCTGTTAATTCTTTTCACAGGCGTTTTTCTGGCCATTTTGCCGGAACAGACTGTTGCTGCAGAGCACCTGATCCAGGAAGAAGTCATCAATGATGCAGAAGCCAGACATAGTGCTCCGGAGATAGCTGAGGTTCCAATTTTTACCTTCAGCATTACTACCATATTACGCGGACTTATGGGGATGCTGGCATTGATCGGCATCTCTTACCTTTTTAGTGCCAACAGAAGGGCAATATCTTGGAGGGTCGTGGGTATTGGTTTGCTTTTGCAGGTATCCCTGGCATTTGGCGTACTTCAGGTGCCTGCCATTCAATTCTTTTTTGAAATGATCGGCTCAGTATTCGTTGTGATTCTGGATTTTACCAAAGCGGGGACAGAGTTTCTTTTTGGCAGCTTCCTTGACACAGAGCGCTTTGGCTTCATTTTTGCCTTTCAGGTGCTTCCCACCATTATCTTTTTCTCAGCACTAACCAGTTTGCTTTTTTACCTTGGAGTCATTCAGAAAGTCGTTTACGGACTGGCCTGGATTATGACGAAGGCGATGCGCCTTTCAGGCGCTGAGAGCCTTTCTGTGGCGGGAAATATTTTCCTTGGTCAGACAGAAAGCCCGCTGATGATCAAAGCATACCTGCCGAATATGACCAAATCGGAGATCCTCCTTGTTATGACCGGCGGAATGGCAACACTGGCCGGAGGTGTTTTGGCCGCTTATATTGGTTTTCTTGGTGGCGATGACCCCGTTCAAAGACTGATCTTTGCCAAGCACCTGCTTGCAGCATCCATTATGGCAGCTCCCGGAGCCGTGGTGATCACCAAAATACTATTGCCCCAAACTGAGGAGATCGATCAAACCATGGATATTTCTAAGGAAAAGATCGGGAACAATATTCTCGACGCCATAACCAACGGCACGGGAGAAGGGCTCAGGCTGGCCGCCAATGTGGCCGCCATGCTACTGGTTTTCATTGCATTTATCGCCATGTTTAACTTCATCGTGGGAGGGGTCGGTGATATTTTCAACCTGAATCCTTTGATTGCAGAAGCCACCAACGGCCGCTACGATCAGCTTTCGCTGCAATTTATTCTTGGCTATACCTTTGCGCCGCTCATGTGGCTCATCGGTGTCAGTATGCCCGATATCACGCTCGTCGGAAGACTTCTGGGAGAAAAGATCATTATGACAGAATTTATAGGCTATGTGAGTCTGGCCGAACTAAAAGAAGCCGGTGCTTTCACTGATCCCAAATCGATCATTATGGCAACCTACCTGCTCTGTGGTTTTGCCAACTTCGCAAGCATCGGAATACAAATCGGCGGGATCGGATCGCTCGCACCAAGCCGCAAAGTATTGCTGTCGCAGTTTGGAATGCGTGCACTTCTGGGCGGCACCCTGGCAGGCCTGATGAGTGCAACCATCGTAGGCATGATTATGGGCTAAGATGAAAAGTGAAAAGTGAAGACGCAATAAATTGCGTTTACTGGGAACTGAGAACAGGGAACTGGGAACTGAGAAACTGAAATTGTATATTTAAAAAAATGAAACAATACCTCGGCCTGCTGGAACATATCTTACAGAATGGTGTAAAAAAGGGTGACCGCACAGGCACCGGAACACTCAGTGTCTTCGGTTATCAAATGCGTTTCAACCTGTCAGAAGGCTTTCCGCTGATTACCACCAAAAAGCTGCATACCAAATCCATTATCCATGAATTATTGTGGTTTCTGAAGGGAGACACCAATATCGGTTACCTGAATCAGAACGGCGTTCGCATATGGGATGAGTGGGCCAACCCCGATGGCAACCTCGGACCTATATATGGTGCACAGTGGAGAAGCTGGCCAACAAGAGATGGCCACATCGATCAGATCAGCGAACTTATTAACCAGATAAAACGCAACCCTGACTCGCGCAGATTGATGGTCAGTGCCTGGAATGTTAGTCAGCTAAAGGAAATGGCACTCCCACCCTGCCATGTCATTTTCCAGTTTTACGTGGCCGACGGACGTTTGTCATGCCAGCTTTACCAACGCAGTGCCGACACATTTCTGGGGGTGCCCTTTAATATTGCATCCTATTCCTTGCTGACCATGATGCTGACGCAGGTTTGCAACCTGAAGCCGGGTTCGTTCATCCACACCTTCGGAGATGTTCACCTTTACCTGAACCATCTGGATCAGGCCAAATTGCAGCTTACCAGGTCGCCCAGACCACTTCCTGAAATGAAGATTAACCCTGAAAGGAAAAATATTTTTGATTTTGAGTATGAAGATTTCACTTTGACAGGCTACGATCCACATCCGCACATCAAGGCAGAGGTCGCTGTGTAGCCCGTAAATATTAACCAAAACCAATACTCATGAAACTATCGCTCATTGCTGCTGTTGCCAACAACAACGTCATTGGTAGCGAAAACAAATTGATCTGGCACATGCCGGCCGACCTGAAGCATTTTAAAGAATGCACCATGGGACGTAACGTAATCATGGGACGAAAAACTTTTGAGTCAATTGGAAAACCCCTGAAAGGCCGGAGAATAATTGTTTTAACCGGTAATAAAGATTTTGAAGCATCCGGTATCGAAGTGATTCACTCAATAAAAGAGGCGATCAGCCTGGTAAAGAGTGAAAAAGAGGTATTCGTGGCAGGTGGGGCAGAAATTTACAATCAATTCATTGATCTGTACTATACCCGACGTCTTATCATTACCAGGATATATGCAAATTTTGAGGGAGATGCTTTCTTTCCGGACATAGATCTTGAGAAATGGGATCTGCTGGAGATGCAGGAACATGAGCCTGATGAGAAGAACAAATATCCTTACGCCTTTCTTGTCTATAAGAAAAAGAAATCTGCGCTCTGTAAATAGCGAGAAGCTATTGATTCATTGTTTTGAGAGGCTCCTGCTTTGCCGCCGGAAACAATACGTTATTGAGGATTAACCTATATCCGGGTGAATTGGGAAACAGATCAAGGTCGGTTGGCGGATCACCTACATGATGGCGGTAGTCTTCGGGATCATGACCGCCAAGAAAGGTAAAAGTTCCATTACCCAAAGTACCGTGGAGGTAGCGGGTTTCATCCTTAGACCTGTTTTCGCCCATTATGGTAACGGTTGGTTTTACCACCTCTCTTCTGAAAGCAGTTGTTTGACCCATGAAACCCTTTACCACCCTTTCGTGGTTTTGTGTCAGCATGGTGGGAATGGGATCCCATTTTGCAGAGAACTCAAAAAGGGTGAAAAAATCGGTAGCCTGATTACGGCCTGTTTTGGGTACGTCAATGTTTGACTTTTCATAAATACTGGGATCCGTTACGATTCTGAAGTTCTCAAAAGCAAAAGTGCGGCTGAAATCGAGTTTTTCCTGGGCATTCGGATCGGGAGGTGTACCGTTATACACCTCGTGAAGGATATCTACCCCTTCAGCTGCCAATGCTATGTCAATGCTCTCGGGAGCTGAGCACATGGCAAACATGTAGCCACCACCCAAAACAAAATCACGAATGCCCTTTGCAACCGCAAGCTTGAGGTGAGCAACCTGGGAGAAACCGTGCCGGCGGGCCGTTTCTTCAGCGAGCCTTACATCCTCCTTATACCAATCGGCATTACGAAAAGCAAACCAAAACTTGCCAAACTGACCGGTAAAATCTTCATGATGGAGGTGCAGCCAATCATACATCGGTAACACCCCGGCCAGAACCTCATCATCATACACTTCATCATAAGGGATCTCTGCATAGGTTAAAGCCAATGTAACGGCATCATCCCAGGGAAGGCTGTTGGGTGGTGTATAAACGGCAATGCGTGGTACTTTATGCAGACGGACCTCCTCCATGTTGACCTCCGGATCGGCAATCTCGCGCAGAATACCGGCTGCCTGCACATCGGCAATCACCTGATGGCTCACACCACGAACCATCAGTTCCTGCTCAAATTCGGGCTGATATTCAAACATAAAACTTCCTCCCCTGTAATTGAGCAGCCAACTTACTTCAATATCATACGTAAGCACATAATAGGCAATTCCATAGGCTTTAAGGTGGTTGCGCTGACTGTTGTCCATCGGGACGAGGATCTGGGCGGCCTGCAAAGCAAAGTTTGCAAACAGAAGTGTTACAAAAAACAGGATTTTTATCGACTTCAACATAATAATCAATTTATTAAATCAGATTGTTAACCAGATCTGTATTATTTACAAAAATAGTTATTCTTTACCTTTAAATGAAACAGAGATGATGGAAAGATTGTTTAGCTATCAGGCTGTAGAATCAGAATGGCACATCGTCATCCTCCATATCATTCATCTTTGATGGAATGGTGAAGGTATTGGGCTGGTCATCAAAATCATCAGAAGGTTTTAGCTCACTCATGCCGCCAAACCCTTCGGAATCATAGTCGGTAAATTTGGCGAAATTCTGAATAAACCTCAGGTTTACCGTATCCAAAGCACCATTTCTGTGTTTTGCGATGATTAGCTGCGCCATTCCCTGTGTTGAGTTGCCCTGTTCATCTTCTGTGATTTGGTAATACTCCGGACGGTAGATAAACAACACCATGTCTGCATCCTGTTCGATGGCACCTGATTCACGAAGGTCGGACAGGATCGGGCGTTTTGATCCGCCCCTTGTCTCAACGGCCCTGCTAAGCTGAGAAATTGCCAGTACCGGGATATCAAGTTCCTTGGCGAGGCTTTTCATTGATCTTGAGATATTGCTGATCTCCTGTTCCCTGTTTCCCCTGTGGTTGTCGGATCCTGCTGTCATAAGCTGCAGATAGTCAACAATAACCATTTCTATTTTATGCTGTGCTTTCAGCCTTCTGCATTTGGCACGAAGTTCAAATATTGACAGGGCAGGTGTATCATCAATGTAGAGCGGAGCATCCGTCAATGAACTCAGTCGTGCGTTGAGCTGTTCCCATTCATAATCTTCGAGCTGTCCTCTTTTCAATTTGTCGGCGGCGAGTTCGGTTTCACTGGCAATCAACCTGGTAACAAGTTGAACCCCGGCCATCTCAAGAGAAAAAACGGCAATTGGTTTTTTAAAATCAACGGCCATGTTCCGCGCCATGGTGAGCATGAAGGCAGTTTTACCCATACCGGGACGTGCTGCAAGCACAACCAGGTCAGACCTTTGCCATCCCGCAGTTATCCTGTCAAGGTCTGTATAGCCGCTTGGAATTCCACTAATGTGCCCCTCCTGGTTTTTGGCATTCTCGATTTGATGGATTGCTCGCTTAACAAGGGAGTGCATGTCATCATAATTCCTGCGCAGGTTTGTTTCGCTGACAGAAAAAAGGTCTTTCTCCGCTTTATCAAGGATGTCAAAGACATCCGTAGTATCTTCGTATGAGTCTTTTATGATCTCTGAGCTGATCCGGATCAGTTCGCGCTGCAGGTATTTTTGCAGAACAATACGGGCGTGATATTCAACATTGGCTGAACTGGCCACGCGATTGGTAAGCATTGAAATGGTATATGCACCTCCGGCAATGTCCAGTTCCCCTTTTTGTTTGAGTCGATCTGTTACGGTTAAAATATCAACAGGCTTGCTATCTGCAAAGAGTTCGTGTATGGCTCTAAATATTTTTTGATGGGCTTCTTTGTAAAACACTTCGGTTTTCAGAATCTCAATAACGCTATTGAGCGCATTTTGCTCCAGCATCATAGCCCCCAAAACAGCTTCTTCGAGATCTATGGCTTGTGGGGGAACACGCCCATGATCACTGTAGTCTAATGAATAAAAGACTTTTCTGTCTTTTTTTACTGATATGTCCCGAACTTTTTGCCCCTTTTGTTCCATAGCTCAAAAATACACATTCCCTACCCTGCTTACAACAATTTCGATAAAAATAATTATCAACAATGGGCAAATGTCAATGCCGGCAGGAAGTTTATAGGAAATAGCCTAAGAAAAAAGCTTTATGTCTTTCTATCGTGTCTTAGTGATTCTGGTTTAATACGCGAAACTCTGTCCGTCTGTTATTCGCACGGCCCTCTTCGGTCTGGTTGGTATCTATTGGCTGTGTGTCTGCATAGCCTTCATAATGGAGGCGTTCCTTACTTATCCCTTCATCAGTAAGATACTCATAAACACTTTGTGCCCTTTTTTCAGACAATTTCAGGTTGTACTCAAAAGAACCTGTACTGTCCGTATGGCCACCGATCTCGATGTACAAACCGGGGTTGTTCCGCAACAGATCCCTTAGCCGTTCCAGTTCATGAATAGAAGATGGTTTAAGAGTATAACTGTCGGTGTCAAAAAAAACATTGCGCAAAACCACACGGGATCCTTCACTGATGGATTGCAACGGGATATTTCGCTCATAGGGTTCAACGGCGGTGCGGGTTTCTCCATAGCTGAAATATTCAGAAAAGAACAGGTAGTTTTCCTTTATCACATGCAGTCCCAGGTTCTTCTCTGTTGGAACAGCCACGAGAAAAGTACCGTCGATGGGGTCTGAAGCTGCACTGGCGATTTGCGTTCCACTATCAAGGTCTGTCAGTTCAAAATCTGCTTTCAGCGGATCATTTGTTTCAGCATCAAACACAACACCCTTCATATAGCTGACTGGTTTGGGGCGCACTTCAGCATAAAGTTCAAAAAAGTATAGGTCACTTTGCCCGAAGCCACCTTCCTTTTCAGAGGCAAACCAGGCATTTTCCCCGGAAGCACCCACGATCATGGCAAACTCGTCACGATGCGTATTAACCGGATAACCGAGGTTTACCGGCTCCCCCCAGCTGCCATCCTCCTGGCGCCGGCTAACAAAAATATCAAGACCACCCATCCCCGGATGTCCGTCGGAAGCAAAATAAAGTGTCTGATTATCGGGATGGATGAAAGGAGATAACTCCCGGCCCGAGGTATTGATCACCAGACCCATGTTAACCGGTTCGTTCCAGATTCCTTCACCATCCATGGTTGTTTTCCAAATGTCTGTGGTTCCTGTATTTCCTGATCTGCCGCTTGTAAAATAAAGCGTTTTGCCATCGGCAGAAACCGATGGCTGGGAGTCCCAGGCAGTGGAGTTCACAGGCCTTCCAAGATTTAACGGTTTTGTCCATTGCCCACCGATCCGCTCCGCATAATAAATGTCACACCGCCCAATGCCATCCGGACGGTTACATGCTGTAAAATACAAATGCCGGCCATCAGCAGTGATTGTCTGCGCACCTTCGTTTCCATCCGTATTAAGCGGTGGACCAAGGTTAAGTGCTTCCTGCCATTGGCCATCCTGGAAATAACTTATGTAAAAGTCTTCATGATAGTAATCGTCACTGCCTGACCAGTGTCCTTTCAGGGGCTTTTTCCTGGTAAAGATCAACGTTTGCTCGTCAGCCGTCAGCGCCGGACTGTATTCAGCATATTCACTGTTTATAGCGGGTCCGGGGTTCTTAGGATCATAAGGAACGGGGTTTTCCAGTGCAATCAGGGCAAATCTTGAGCTTTCAATATACATATTGCTACTATTGATAAACTGTTCACTTAATTGTTCATCCCGGACAATTTTCTCGAAGCTGTTTAACGCCTCCCGATAGCTTGCTGTGTAAAACCAGGACCTTGCCAGATAGTAACGCGCCATTGGAAAAAACCCCTCATCGATCATGATTGCCTTTTCTAAGGGATCTATGCTCAATGCATATTCTTCATTCTGATAGTATATCTCTGCTAACAGGAGCTGGGCTTCAATAAACTCAGGGTCATGTGTCAATGCCTGTTTCAGTTCAGCAACTGCAACCGTTTGTTCATACAAACGCCAGGCGTCCTCTGCACGTTGGTAGGCTCTTCTTGCCCTTCGGCTGTTGCTTGTAAGACTATCGTCAGGTTGCGCATGCAGCCCGGTAAGTGCATTCGCCAACAAGAACAGCGTCAAAACAAAGGTGATGAACACACGCATGTGATAGCCTGCTTTAGGGGATGTTCATGAATTTATGTGCCTGCAGCGAGATCATCCACCGTGGATGCTGCTGTACATATTCAACGATCTGTGGCAGCATTTCATTGTATTTGCTCCACTCTGGTTGCAGGTATAGCAGACAGCTTTCTTTAATAAGGTCTGCATTCTGCGCGGCCCATTCAAGATCCGAAGTTTTATGGATGATCACCTTCAGCTCATCTGCCATCTGTAACATATCTGCACGGGGCCTCATGTTCCGCTTTGGTGAAAGGCAGATCCAGTCGAAACTTCCGGATAAAGGGTAAGCACCGCAAGTTTCAATGAAAATTTTTACCCCACGGTTTTTTAGTCCATTACAAAGCGGTCCCAGATTATAATTTAAAGGTTCACCACCCGTAATCACAACCGATTTTGCAGGGAATCCTGACAGGTAATCAATGATCTCTTTCGTTTTCGTAAGTGAATGTAGGGAAGCATCCCAGGCCTCTTTTACATCACACCAATGGCAACCGACATCACAACCGCCAATGCGTACGAAGGCAGCAGGCTTTCCTGTATTAAAACCCTCTCCCTGAACAGAATAGAACATCTCCATAACAGGGAGCAATAGTCCTCTGTTCAGCAGATCCTCTGCGGTGGCAGACAGGTTTATGGGACGACACGTGTTCAATTAGCCGTAGATCTCTTTTTTTGAAGCCTTCAGGGTGTTCATCAGCAAAGAAACGATGGTCATGGGTCCAACACCTCCGGGTACCGGTGTGATGAAAGAAGCTTTTTTTGATACTTCATCGAAACGAACATCACCAATCAATTTAAAACCCGACTTGGTTTCGGAAGAAGGAACACGGTGAATTCCAACATCAATAACAACAGCACCCTCTTTAACCATATCAGCAGTAACAAACTCTGGCTGCCCGATGGCAACGATGAGAATGTCGGCTCTGGATGTGATCTCACTCAGATTTTGTGTTTTGCTGTGGCAAACCGTTACCGTTGCATTACCCGGTTCATCGTTGCGAGCCATCAGCAAGCTCATAGGTTTACCGACAATGTTACTGCGACCAAGGATCACACAGTTTTTCCCTTTTGTTTCAATGCGGCTGCGCATCAGCATCTCCATGATGCCATAAGGGGTTGCAGAAACGTATGAGGGCAAGCCGATTGTCATGCGGCCCACATTTACCGGATGAAAACCGTCCACATCCTTCTCGGGCAAAATATGCTGTATCACTTTCTGGTTGTCGATATGATCCGGCAAGGGCAGTTGCACGATCAGACCGTCAATGTCCGGATCATTATTGATAAAAGTTACAGCATCCAACAGTTCTTTTTCAGAGACATCGACGGGAAAACGGTAATTTGACGAGTCAAAACCGACCTTTTCACAGGCCTTTGCCTTGTTGTTTACGTATGTCTGGCTTGCCGGGTCTTCCCCCACCAGAATGGCCGCAAGATGGGGCACTTTGCCGTTTTTATCCTTTATTCTTATTACTTCCGCGGCGATTTCATCCTTCATGGTTGCCGAAATCTTTTTCCCATCAATGAGTTTCATATTGTAAGTTAATTTGTTGATTAGTTGATTTGATTATTTGTTTAGGTCGATGACAGTTGATCACCGTTTCATTTGCATATTTCGCATCATGCTGGCCATCTTTCCTTTGCCGCCACCGGTCATCATGCGCATCATTTTGCGCGTGTCGCCAAACTGTTTGATAAGCTTGTTCACTTCCTGAATGTCGGTACCGGCCCCCTTTGCAATGCGCTTGCGTCTGCTGCCGTTGATAATGGCAGGATTCTCCCGTTCATCCTGTGTCATGGAATAAATGATCGCCTCTATGCTTTTGAAAGCATCATCTTCAAGATCCACATCTTTAATGGCCTTACCCATGCCGGGTATCATGCCCATCAGATCCTTTACATTACCCATCTTCTTGATCTGCTGGAGCTGTGAGAGGAAGTCATTGAAATTAAACTGGTTTTTTGCAATCTTTTTCTGAAGTTTGATGGCCTCCTCCTGGTCAAATTGCTCCTGGGCCTTTTCAACGAGTGAAACGATATCCCCCATACCCAGTATCCTGTCGGCCATCCTGCGTGGGTGAAATACATCAATGGCATCCATTTTCTCCCCGATACCGACAAACTTTATCGGTTTTTCCACCACTGCCCTGATGGTAAGTGCAGCACCACCCCGCGTATCACCGTCAAGCTTGGTGAGCACCACCCCCTCATAATCAAGACGTTCATTAAATGCTTTGGCAGTATTAACAGCGTCCTGACCCGTCATCGCATCCACCACGAAAAGTGTTTCCTGCGGATTCAGGGTCTTTTTAAGGGTTGAAATCTCGTCCATCATTTGTGCATCGATGGCAAGACGACCGGCAGTATCTACAATCACAACCTGATGCCCCATTGTTACTGCATGCTTGACCGCACGTTTGGCAATTCCCGGTGGATCCTGAACGCCATCCTCAGTAAAAACCTCCACATCGATCTGGCTACCGAGCACCTTTAACTGTTCAATGGCTGCAGGCCGGTAAACATCACAGGCGACAAGCAAAACCTTTTTCCCTTTTTTGTTTTTTAAAAAATTAGCAAGTTTTGCCGAGAATGTGGTTTTACCGCTACCCTGCAAGCCGGCTATCAGCAAAATGGCGGGACTTCCCTTGAGATTCAGCTCCTCATGTGTGGAACCCATCAACTCGGAGAGCTCCTCATGCACAATTTTCACCATCAGCTGGCCGGGAGAAACCGCCTTGAGCACATCCCGTCCGAGCGCTTTTTCTTTTACCCTTTCGGTGAAGTTTTTGGCAATCTTATAGTTGACATCCGCATCAATCAATGCCCGTCGTACATCTTTTAAAGACTCCGCGACATTGATCTCAGAAATATGACCCTGTCCTTTTATAACTTTAAAGGCCTTATCTAATCTATCGTTCAGGTTTTCAAACATAGGTATGATTCAATTTTTATGCAAAATTACATTTTATTCCCCAATTTGCCGTAAAAACTGCCTTAGCGTCTCATAATTAATTTGTTAATGATGTTGATAACATTTAATAAATTTTATAAAGAGAGTCATGATAATCGGAGATTGGATGTTATTTTTATGTAAATAATGGTATTTGAGTTACGAACTCATGTAATGTTTTTTGCTACCTTTGCAGCGATATATGGTCGTCGGGGAAAAAAGCATCAGGCCTTACGAAGACTTTATTAATCGGACCAATCCAAATGGAAGAGCTTAACAACCATACACCCTGGCAGGTAGCGAAATATGAGGAGATGGCCAAAACGAACGACTCTGTCTATTTCGATGTCGACGATTTTGAGGAGGTCATTGACCATTATGTTATCAGAGGCCAATACAAGGAGGCTTTTGATGTAACATCCTATGCCGTTGCCCTGCACCCCGGTTCCGTTCCATTGATGCTTAAAAAAGCACAGCTGCTGGCTACCTTCAACAAGGAAAACGATGCATTAAGTTTGCTGGCAAGAGTGGAGCGACTGGAACCGACCAATTATGACATATATCTTACCAGGGGTGCCATTTACTCCCAGATGCAGAATTATCAGAAAGCCATAGAGGAGTATAATAAAGCGGTTGCAGGTGCTGATGATCCGGATTATGTCTATTGTAACATCGCCATAGAATACGAGAACCTGGGAAACTTTGACAAAACGCTGGAGTATCTGGATAAGGCTTTAAAAGTGAATCCCGACAATGACCTCGCCATATATGAGGCAGCTTACTGTTTTGACCTCCTGTCTCTTACAGACGAAGGGATCACTTTTTTCCAAAACCTGATCGATAGAAATCCATACAGCACGGAAGCCTGGTTTAACCTGGGTGTTTCCTACATCAATGCCGGTATGTATGAAAAAGCGCTGGAAGCCCTTGAATATTCAATCGCGATCGACAATGATCATGAGCATTCCTGGTTTCACAAAGGTTATGCACTGAGCCTGCTCGACAGGCATCAGGAGGCGATAGGCGCCTATGAAGCCTCAATGTCTGAGGAAGACACCGACGCCATGAAGCTGTATTATATCGGTGAATGCCACGAAAAACTTGAAGACTACCAAAACGCCATTACCTTTTATACACGATGTTCCAAGGTTGATCCACAAATAGCAGATGCCTGGATCGGAATCGGGGTTTGCGAAATCGAACTGGGCAACATAAACAAAGCATTGAAGTTTCTTAAACATGGTATAACCATGGATACAGAAAACATCAGTTATCTTTGTTTGCTGGCAAACACCTATTTCCTTTTAAACGAATTTGAACTGGCAAAGGAAACCTATCAAACAGCACTGGAAAAAGATCCTGCCGATGAGGAAACCTGGCTCGAATATGCTGAAGCACTTTCCGGCATGAAAGAGTTTGATCATGCCCAAAAGATACTGAGCAATGCAATGGATCTGCATCCCGGCAAGAACACCATTCTGTATGCCATGGCTGCCATTCTTTTTCTCGGAAAAAAGCCTGATCAGGGAATGTTCTGTCTTGAAGAGGCTTTTACCAACGATGAACAGGGGCTTGAAACCCTTATAAAACGCTTTCCAAAACTAAAAGAAAACAATAACTTCATGGATGCATTGGAAAACCTCAGTGTTTAATTGCAGAGTCCATAGTAAAAATGAATAAGACATGCTTCCTTTACTGCCGGAAAGAACACAAAAACCCAGATCAAATGGTGTTACAATGGTTATGGACAAAGGTCTGGGTATCAGGCAAGCACGCGACCTTGTTGAGACAAGCGGCCACCTGATCGACTTTCTGAAACTTGGTTTCGGCACCTCACTGGTTACAAAAAACATCAAGGAAAAGATCAAACTCTATCAGGAATACGACATGAAGGTTTGCGTCGGAGGAACCCTTTTTGAAGCATTTCTGATCAGGGATCGCCTGGACGATTACCTGCGTTTCATCAACGATCTTGGTTGCGATACCATTGAGGTTTCAGATGGATCAATACAGATTGAATCAGACAGAAAGTGTGCCCTGATCGAACAATTGTCAAAGAAATATACAGTTGTATCGGAGGTCGGAGCCAAGGATTCTGAAGTGGTGCTTGATACAAGTCATTGGATCAAGAGCATGGAGAATGAACTATCGGCTGGAAGCAATTTTGTCATTGGTGAAGCACGTGAAAGTGGAACTGTTGGTATTTATGAAAAAAACGGGAGCGTCGATGATCAGCTTATCCGGAATATCATCAGCAAGGTTCCCCAGGAACGAATCATCTGGGAAGCACCACTGAAATCGCAGCAAACATGGTTTATCCGCCTTCTTGGGGCCAATGTAAACCTAGGTAACATCTCCCCTTCTGAAATCGCAGCATTGGAAACGCTGCGAATCGGACTGCGTGGTGATACCTTTTTTGACTTCCTGCCCCCGGAAATGGATAAACATAAACTTACCAGAAAATAAGCGCAAATAGCGGAAGTTTTCCGATAACCAAGTCTAAATATCCTGTATTTATGAAGCAAAGATCTGTTATTGGGTACTTATTGTTGTTTTTACGCGGCATGGGTATGGGAGGTGCAGACGTTATCCCTGGTGTATCAGGAGGCACAATTGCTTTTATTACCGGGATTTATGAGGAGCTTATCAAAAGTATAAAAAGCATCAATGCAAAGCTGTTTCAAACCCTTTTTAAACAAGGTGTCATTTCAGCATGGAAGCAGATTAATGGAAATTTTCTGATCGCCGTTGCCGGTGGTATCCTGGTCAGTATTTTCTCACTGGCCCGTGCCATCTCATGGCTGCTCAGCAATCACCCCATGCTTGTCTGGGCCTTCTTCTTCGGACTGATCATCGGTTCTGCCATCTATATTGGTCGTAAGATCGAAAAATGGTCTGTGTTATCAGGGAGCCTGCTTTTGGCAGGAAGCATTCTGGCTTATTACATTACCATAGCTACGCCGGCAACCACACCCGATCAGATTTGGTTCATCTTTCTGTCAGGAGCCATAGCCTTTTGTGCCCTGGTGCTCCCGGGCATATCCGGAGCCTTCATACTGGTGCTTTTAGGAAAATATGAGTTCATGCTTCATGCGGTAAGGGATTTCAAAGCTGATGTGATCGCCGTCTTTGCCCTGGGGGGCGTGTTTGGTGTGATCCTTTTTTCCAATGTGATCGCCTGGCTGTTCAAACATCATACCAATGC
Organism: Bacteroidales bacterium; assembly: GCA_007122745.1. Lineage (GTDB taxonomy): Bacteria > Bacteroidota > Bacteroidia > Bacteroidales > UBA7960 > PUPG01. Next base: position 9,901 of record SKTA01000058.1, on the reverse strand, counting down.
AACACTTGCGCTGTTGTCAGGGTTTATGATTGGATCCCTTAACAAGCTGTGGCCCTGGAAAGAGGTTCTTGAGTGGCACATCAACAGTCAGGATGAGAGCGTTCCTTTGCTTGAAAGAAGCATTTCACCGTGGAGGTTTGCAGAGCTGTATGGCCAAGACCCCCTTCTTATTCCCGTAATCACATGCATGCTTGCCGGTGTCGCACTGGTGCTATTGTTTATGTTTTTCAGTAAGACGAAAGGAAAAGAAAGAATTTAAAAAAATCGGACATTTTTTAGTTTCAGCGACCTGTTTTTAATCTTTGTCGTTTGTCCCACACAAAAACCAGCAAACTGGTAAAAACCACCCCAAAAACAATTCCCAGAACGGGATTTACCCCCTCCACAGGTTCACCAAAAGTTCTGTATAAGCCTGAAAAAAGGGCAGATAAGCCCAGTGCAAGCATCGAAAAAAACAAAAACTGATCAAGAATCTTTTCGAGTCTGCCATTCGATGGTTCAGGATCAACGTCTCTGTATTTATAGCGGGCATATTGCTGCGGACGTGTTTGTCCGGGACGGTAATAAACTCTTCGGTTAAAAACGCCGTTTGCAAGCCGGATATCATACAGACGCCTTTTGTTGGTATCCCTCAGAACCTGATAAGCCTCATTCATCAGCTGAAATTCTTGATTTGCTGATATATCGGGGTTGACGTCCGGATGGATCCGTTTCGCATGAGAACGAAAAGCACGCCTGATGCAGTCATTTGTGGCATCCGGTTTTATCCCCAATATCTGATAATAATTCATTCAATAATACTTTTAACTCAACAAGATAATCATTTATCACCAAATGACAAAACAGGAATCCTGTTAATAAAAAACATACAGGCTTAACACCTCATGACAAGGACTCAATGCCAAAACTCAAAAAAATGAATTCACAAATTAACGAATGGAAATACCCAAACCTGCCGTGATCAAATTATAATTGGCCCGGGTATATTTGGCATGCAAAGTGACTACTGCCAGTTTTAATCTGAGGCCTGCAGCAGTTTGCAACCCTGAATAATTATCAAACTCAAGATTCACGGGGTTGGCATAATCTTCAATAAAAATTACAACCTCATCATCATTGATATCGGCACCAATCAGTGGATAATCACCAAGTAAGTTTACAGTGGTAAACGCCCTGCTATAGCCAAGACCAGCAAAAACCGTAATTACCGGCAAGTCATAAGATACAATTGCTGATGTTGTAAACCCTTGCATGTTGATATCCAGCCTTTGGTTGTCGTAATTCAATTGTCCCCCTTCAATTGGGACACCTCCTATCTCTGAACCATAAATGCTTTTTTGAAAATCCAGATCGGAAGAAAAATTGACTTTGGTATAAGCCCCAAGTAATGATGCATTCAGGAATGGAACTCTGTCAATCAGGCCAAAATACTGAAGAATGTCATACTTAACACCCACACCCCATAAATATGTACTCATATCTTCATATGAGATCTTTGGAATAAACCGGCCATTTATCTCAATTCCTTTGGGCAGACCAATACCCGCTTTAATCATTGGCATGGGATAAAAAGGAACATCCACACCACCAGGCGTATTAAATTCCACCAGCGGAAGATCCATTCCCTCCTTAACGAAAATCAAAGCAGGCCCCCGGTCTATATCGCCTGCAAATGTAGGAGCCACCGAAGGTTCACCAGGTTTCAGTGCCAACGTTTTCAATCCCAACCCTGTAATATCAAAACTGGTAGCAGATTCCGGAACCATTGCTGCTGTGATCGTGAAAGTGATATCAAAGCCCAAAGTCCGGTGAACTTTAGCGGTATTATACCATCCTCCGTTAATATTGGCACCCATGCCATTACCAAGGGGCTCAAGGTAAGCCTGTATCAGTTTTTCCCCATCCCCAATTCCACCTTTGATAAACTGTACGATCTCATTTTGAGACTTAACCTGAAAGCTGTTAAATACCAGCAGAACAAATACAATCATTCCACCGGTCAAGCATTTTTTTTTCATAATTACAAAAAGTTAAGTGCAAAAAAACTATTCTATGATTTGTTGAACAAATGGATACAAATAAAGCTTGTTGTTATCCACAAACATCACCGGCATATTTGATATCAGGGTTTTCTGCATTAATTCCCTGCTCATGCTTAACATCATGAGATCAGAAATATCGTTAAGCTGGGTGAAGTGTATGCTTCCATCGTGGGCTATGTCTACCATGGAGCTTAACATGCATGCGACCAAAGCATGCCAGAATCCGTTGCTTAAACTTACACCGCCATCCTTATCGCTCCTGTTTGTTTTCATGTTTTGCTGATCCCCTTCAAGAATGCTGTAACGAAGATTCAAGGCTGGAAGATCTGTAATGAGCATATCGTCGATAGTAGTTGAGGTGTTTACAATCCTGTTGATCATTGCATATTGATGTTGGTAATGACTGCCTGCTGTCCCCCGTTCCGGTGTTACTTCCATATACAGATGTTCTTCAAGTTGCATCCGGTTCCCGATCCCCCTCAGCCGTGAAAAAAGTCCGGCTTCAATCTGACCAAAAGGGGAAACGTTAGCTTCAAATGCATGAACCCTAATGGGGATTCGGGCCAATATGATGGTTTCATCGTATTGTGTTGTATGTTGTCTTACCACTTCAACTTGCTCATTATAAGCTTGTATCTGTCCTGTAAACCTTGTATATTCTGTAAAAAAATGTGTGACCTCCCGATCCCTTTCTGTTGCGTAATACTCACGAATGTGCCCGACATGGGTAGCCGAGAGGAGTCCAAACATTATCTGTGCACGCAACAGTGCCAGTTCCTTTGCTGCTTGCGCCGTCATCCCCGGATCAGAGGCAGCAACAACATATGTATACTTTTCTTTATCCGACGGCAAAGAAAACAACCAGTAAGGCAACCGCTCAGGCTTTGGAAACATAAATCTTTCCCATGCAGCGGAGTCATCAGAACTCCGGTTTATGACTTCGTCAAACTGTTCCCTGAACCCATGAAAATCACGCTTCACATCACCACTACCGGTTTGGGCCCATAACAGGGATGTCGAAAAACAAAGGGAAACAGTCAAAACAAAAATAGGGATATGTCTCATGTTTGCTGCTTTCATGCAAATTTATCATTTATGTTTAAAAATGGCAAGTATTTTTAATCTAATAAAAAACGTAAAAAATTATATAGTCAAAAGCTTTGTATCTTGAAAAATTATCACGTACTTTGCACTCCTTTTTAAAAAACGTTTATTCGCTTATAAAACATATTAGAATCATGTCACGAATTTGTCAAATAACCGGGAAGAGGCCCATAACCGGGCATCATGTATCGCACTCAAACATTAAGACCAACAGATGGTTTTATCCCAATATCCAGACAAAACGCTACTATGTCCCCGAGGAGAACCGCTGGGTTACACTTAAAGTTTCAGCAGCAGGGATGCGTATCATTAACAAAAAAGGGATTTATGCTTCCATCAAGGAGGCAAAAACCAAAGGCTTCATGAAGTAGCATCAGACTTAAACAAATTAAAGCTGTTGTGGCAATCAGGCTGCAACAGCTTTTTTTTTCTTAGCTGTTAAAGATTTATAAGATTTGACACAAAAAACATCTTTCTTTTTTCATGTCTGTGATTCTTCATAACTTTACTTGTTCTTTTTCTGATGAAGATGTCCAGGTTCAATGCTTTCATATTTCTGATACTTGTAATGATATCAGCCATGTTCTGGATGGGGTTCCATGAAGGTAAAGCTCCTTCGCCCCGGCGTGTGATCCAGTTCTCCGGACTCGTTGTAACCGGCGACAGTCTGAAACCGTTACCTTACAGCACCATTTGGGTGAAAGGAACAAGGCGTGGAACAACCACCGATTATTACGGTTTTTTCTCCCTGCCGGTATATGAAAAAGACACCTTGCGCTTCACATCCGTTGGATATAAGCAAAGCTTCTATGTCGTTCCCGACACACTTACACAGCATCGCTATTCTGCCGTACAGATGATGACCAGAGACACCATCCATCTTGCTGAAACCGTGATCTACCCGTGGCCAACCAGGGAACAGTTCAGGCAAGCCTTTCTGCACACCGAAGTCCCATCCGATGATTATGACAGGGCGATGCGAAACCTCGCCCACGCAGAAATGCGTGAGCGTTTTGAAAAAATGCCAATGGATGGGAGCATGAATTTCAGACACCTGGTTCAACAACATTCACAACAGCTTTATTATGCCGGCCAGGCACCACCACTAAGGATATTCGATCCTTTCGCATGGTCCGAGTTTTTTCAGGCGTGGCGCGAAGGCCGCTTCCGAAGAAATGATTGATGCCTGATGCTGGTTGTAAACAATATTTTTTTCCTCTAAAGGTTATTATTATTAACGATATCAAAACATCAAACTATTTTTTGAGGATGGGGTGTTCATGCTTATTTGCCTCAAATAAATATATCTTTGCGAATCATTATTTAACTGGAAAGTGAATCATCGGTCAACTCTTTTGTTCATATTGCTCCTGTTGATCATTCAGGGAGTGTCTGCACAACATGGCACTCTTGAAGGCCATATCCTTAATCCGGAAGGAGAAGCCCTCGAGTTTGTGCATATTGCCATTGATGGTACCACGCGGGGAACCACCAGCGACGAAAAAGGATATTTCATGATCAGAACACCTGTTCGTGAGGAGTTCCTGCTGCGCATCTCTTATCTTGGATATATGCCGAAAAGCCTTCCCCTTGTCTTTCTTCCCGGAGAGCAACGCACGGTTGAAATCGTGCTGACACCTATTGCCACTGACCTTCCGGACATTGAAATTGTTGGCCGCCAGCTTTTAAGCACAGACATTACAAGACTCGACCCACGCCTTTCAAGTGCATTACCCGGCCCATCTTCCGGCATTGAGGGACTGCTGCAAACCTTACCGGGTGTGTCAACCGCATCAGAGTTATCAACCCAATATTCGGTAAGGGGTGGTAATTATGACGAAAACCTTGTATATGTAAACGGAATAGAGATCTATCGCCCTTTTCTGGTGAGGGCAGGGCAACAGGAGGGTTTAAGCTTTCTGAATCCCGACATGGTTGCCTCCATTGAGTTCTCAGCAGGTGGATTCAATGCTGAATACGGCGACAAAATGGCATCGGTGCTTGACATTACCTATAAAACACCAGAAGCATTCGCGGGGTCTTTCTCCCTGAGCCTTTTGGAGGGTGCTTTGCATCTGGAAGCGGCCGACGGACAAAACAGATTATCCTATCTTTTTGGCGTACGATACAAGTCGAATCAATATCTGCTGGGAACCCTGGACACCCAGGGAGATTACAAACCTTCATTTACTGACATCCAGGGACTGATCAATTACGACATATCGAACCGTTGGAAGTTAAGTTTCCTTGCAAATTTCAATAACAACAGATACCAGTTCGTGCCCGAAGTGCAAAGAACCCGTTTCGGGACCATTACGGAAGTGCGGGAGTTCACTGTATTCTTTGACGGACAGGAGGTGACACAATTCATGACCGGAATGGGGGCCCTGTCGTTGAGTTACGAACCCCGGGAGGGTTTGTCGCTGCAATTTATTACCAGCGTTTTTCAATCTGATGAAAGAGAATATTTTGATGTGCTGGGCCAATATTGGCTGCAGCGCGTTGAAACAGACATGGGCCAGGATGATTTCGGACAGCCGGTGGGTGAACCCCTTGGTGTAGGAACGTTCCTGAATCATGCCCGTAACTATCTAAACGCCATTGTATGGAATGCTGAGCTCAAGGGCAACTATGCCCATGATGGACAAGATTTGCGCTGGGGGGTCAAGTTTCAGCACGAAGATATTCTTGACAGACTGAACGAATGGAGCCTGATTGATTCAGCTGGTTACTCCCTGCCACAATATCCTGATCATGCAATCGTTCTGCAAGACACCCTTAACACACGAATTGGCATTCAGTCGAACAGAATTTCGGCCTTCGTCCAGAACACATGGGAGATACTCCGTCCGCATGGCCGCTTTGCGCTAACGGCAGGTGTCAGGAGCAATTACTGGGACTTCAACAGGCAGCTTTTTTTCAGTCCGCGCACTACATTGCTCTACAAACCGGAATGGCTTGAGCGATGGACATTCAGGGCATCTGCCGGCCTGTACCATCAGCCTCCCTTTTACCGGGAGTTGCGCAACATGCAGGGAAAACTCAACGAAGAGATCAAAGCCCAGGAGTCGATCCATCTGGTTCTCGGATCAAGTTTCAATTTTACAGCCTGGGACAGGCCCTTTCAATACACAACGGAAGTTTATTACAAATTCCTGGATCAGCTGATACCCTATGAGATTGACAATGTCCGCATTCGCTATCAGGCTGAAAATATATCAAAAGGTTATGCCAGAGGCCTTGATATGAAAATTCACGGTGAGTTTGTTCCGGGTATTGACTCCTGGGCAGGTTTGTCGCTGATGCGTACCCGTGAAAAAATCGAAGATACATTTGTAACGGGTCCCGATGGCTCCCTGGTCCCGGCCGGATACATCCCACGGCCTACAGATCAGCTGTTCAGCTTCAGTATGTTTTTCCAGGACTTTCTGCCAAGGAATCCCTCTTACCAGGTTAACCTGGGATTCTTCTATGGCACGGGACTCCCATTCTGGGCACCAACCCGTGACCAGCGCAGGGATACCGGACGCATGTCATCCTATCAACGTGTAGACATCGGCTTCTCAAAACAATTGATTGGTGAAAATACCAGTTTTTCAGAGGGGAGTCCGTTCCGGCACTTTGAATCGATGTGGATCACCGCAGAAGTTTTCAACCTGCTGGAAATCAGCAATACCATCTCCTATTACTGGATCAAGGATGTAGAAAACCAATTTTATGCCATCCCAAACTATCTTACATCCAGACTGATCAACCTGAAACTGATTGCACGATTCTAATTCCAAATCTTATCTGACTTTTTGTCACTATCCTGACATTTTCCTCTTTACGGATGGGATAAACTAGTGCCATATTTTCCAAAATCGACCAATAAACATTAATGGCATAAAGATTGAATGCTCATGTTGCAGCAGATAGAAAAACAAGCTATTAAATATAAAAAACACGAAAAATGGGTAAAATAATTGGTATTGACTTAGGCACAACCAACTCTTGTGTTGCAGTAATGGAAGGAAATGAGCCGGTAGTGATCCCCAACAGTGAGGGACGCCGCACAACCCCATCCATCGTTGCATTCACAGAAAATGGTGAACGGAAGATCGGTGATCCTGCAAAACGGCAGGCCATCGTAAACCCTGAAAAAACCATCTATTCGATCAAGCGTTGGATGGGGGAAACCTATGAGTCCGCACAAAAAGAACGTGAGCGCGTCACTTATAAAGTGGAAAAGGGAGATAATAAAACCCCGCGCGTAAAGATTGATGACCGCAGGTATACACCACAGGAAATATCGGCGATGGTACTTCAGAAGATGAAAAAAACGGCTGAAGACTACCTTGGCCAGGAGGTCTCAGAAGCGGTGATCACCGTGCCTGCATATTTCAATGACTCCCAGCGTCAGGCAACCAAAGAGGCCGGTGAGATTGCAGGTCTTAAAGTACGCCGTATCATCAATGAGCCAACAGCGGCTTCACTGGCTTACGGACTTGACAAAAAGGACAAGGATATGCGGATCGCAGTATTTGACCTGGGGGGAGGAACCTTCGACATCTCCATCCTGGAGCTTGGCGATGGCGTATTTGAAGTAAAATCCACCAACGGTGACACACACCTTGGAGGCGACGACTTTGATGACATGATCATCAACTGGCTCGCGGATGAATTCAAAAAAGATGAAGGGATTGACCTGCGTAAAGATCCGATGGCTTTGCAAAGACTGAAAGAAGCTGCGGAGAAAGCAAAGATTGAGCTGTCAAGCGTTACATCAACAGAGATCAACCTGCCTTACATCATGCCGGTTGACGGCATTCCGAAACACCTGGTAAGGACCTTAACGCGCAGTCAGTTTGAGAAGCTTACCGACAAGCTGATACAAGCAACCCTCGAGCCATGTAAAATAGCGTTGAAAGAGGCCAAAATGCAGCCTTCCGATGTTGACGAAGTGATTCTTGTTGGTGGTTCAACACGTATTCCTGCTATTCAGGAGCTTGTAGAAAAATTCTTTGGAAAAAAACCTTCCAAAGGTGTGAACCCGGATGAAGTTGTGGCCATCGGTGCAGCAATCCAGGGTGGTGTACTTACCGGAGAGATCAAGGATGTACTTTTACTAGATGTTACACCGCTTTCATTGGGGATTGAAACACTTGGGGGCGTAATGACAAGGCTGATCGAAGCAAACACTACCATCCCCACCAAAAAGAATGAAACGTTCTCAACAGCGGCAGACAACCAGACATCTGTTGAAATTCACATTCTTCAGGGAGAAAGGCCCATGGCAAAAGACAACAGAACAATCGGCCGTTTCCATCTCGACGGCATTCCACCGGCCCCAAGAGGCATTCCACAGGTCGAGGTTACCTTTGATATCGATGCCAACGGCATTCTGAATGTCTCTGCCAAGGACAAAGCATCCGGGAAATCACAAAACATTCGCATTGAAGCGTCATCCGGACTTAGTGAAGAGGAGATCAAAAAGATGAAAGCCGAGGCGGAAGCAAATGCTGAAAGCGACAAGAAGCAGAAAGAAGAGATCGACAAGCTAAACTCGGCTGACAGCCTGATCTTCCAAACGGAGAAACAGCTGAAAGAGTTTGGGGAAAAGCTTCCGGCCGACAAAAAGGAGCCTATTGAAAAGGAACTGGAAGCGCTCAGGGAGGCCCATAAGAACAAAGACCTTGAAGCCATTGAAAAAGCAATGGGCACTTTGAATGCTGCCTGGCAGGCCGCCAGTACGGAAATGTATCAGAACACCCAGCAGCAAGGAGATGCGCAACCGGGAGAACCCGGAGCTGACCAGCAAGCATCAGAGAAAAAGGACGATAAGGATGATGATGTAACTGATGTGGACTTTGAAGAAGTTAAGTAAGTACGCTTCATAATCAAAGAAAAGGCTGTTCTGCAAAGCAGACAGCCTTTTTCTTTTTGGTTTGGGGTTCTAAGCAGAAGGCAAAACACCTCTTTATTATATCAGTGCTTTTGCAGTCTCAAGTGCTTTTTCATAATCAGGATGCTCAGCAATTTCCGGAACAACTTCAACGTATTGAACCACATCTTGCTTATCAACCACGACGATTGCCCTTGCAAGCAAACCCAGTTCCTCAATGAGCAAACCGTACTTTACACCAAAATCCTTGTCTTTATGGTCAGAGACAGTTACAATGCTGTCAATCCCCTCAGCAGCACAAAAACGTTTCAGTGCAAAAGGAAGGTCACAGGAGATCGTAATCACCTGAATATCTTTCAAAGCAGCCGCTTCCTCATTAAATCGCCGAGTTTGCTGCGCGCATATGTCTGTATCCACACTGGGAACAACTGAAATGATCCGAACCTGGTTGCTGTTTTCACTTAAACTAAATGGCTGAAGATTCTCTTTTACTGCAAAAAAGTTTTTCGCAGTCTGTCCGGGCTTTACCAGACGGCCCATCAGGGTAACGGGTTTACCTCCAAAGGTAACAAGATCGCTGTTTCTTTTCATAACATTATTTGTTTTAGGTTAAATAAGAAACAAGCCGGATGTTAAAAATGTTTAACCTGTTATTATTTTCTGTCGAAAAACGGATTTTTTGAAGTTGCACTTAATGGTATGCCATATACAATTTTGTAATCCTTGCCAAGAATCCCCATTTTTTGTGCAGCCATTCCGATGGTATACATGATCCGGTTATCCACACGCATGTCCATGGCAACACTAACGGCGGAGCCAACAGCAATTCCGAGGTCGGTGGTATTGAACGCACAGGGAAAATCAGATTCCT